>JAJLJT010000120.1:0-3986 GCA_033844555.1 Alphaproteobacteria bacterium
TTCGGACAGTCCAGAAAGACGGATCGGCCGGCCGGGACGGACCTGCTTGTCGAGGATGCGCGCCGCAAGCTCCCGCACGCCGTTGAGCTGGCTGGCCCCGCCTGTCAGCACCACCCGGCGCGAGGTGAGCCGGTCGATGCCCGAACGGCGCAGGGAATCGCGCACGAGGTCGAACGTCTCCTCGATGCGCGGGCGGATGATGCCGGTCAGCAGGGAGCGGGGAACCTGTGCGGACGGGGCATCGATGTCCTCGCCGAGATGCGGCACCTCGATCATTTCGCGTTCGTCGGATGACGAGGGCAGCGCAGACCCGTAAAGCGTCTTCAGCCGTTCCGCATGGGCGAGGGAGGTCGAAAGCCCCTGGGCAATGTCCTTGGTGATATGGTGGCCGCCGACGCGGATCACGTCGGAATAGACGAACTGGCCGCCGTGGAAGACGGCGAGCGACGTCGTACCCCCGCCCATGTCGATGCACACCGCGCCCAGGTCGCGCTCGTCCTCCACGAGGGTCGACAGCGCGCTCGCATAGGGAGAGAGCACGCGGCCGCCGAGTTCCAGATGGCATCGCTCCACGCAGATCGCCAGATTGCGCAACGGGCCGACCGACGCGGTGACGAAATGCATCGCCACACCCAGGCGGTCGCCGTGCATCCCGCGCGGGTCGCGGATGCCGCCGTTTCCATCGACCGAAAACGCGGTCGGGATGGCGTGAATCAGTTCCCGGTCGGTCGGGTCGAACTCGGCGCGGCCATGATCGACGATGCGGCGGATGTCGCGTTCCGTGATCGCGTGCCCGCCCAGCGCGATATCGGCCTCGAGCGCCTGGCTGCGCGGCATGCCCGACGACACGTTGACGATCACCCGGTCGATCGTTTCCCCGGCCATGCGTTCCGCCGCGTCGACCGCGTGGCGGATCGCCGCCTCGGCCGCCCCCATGTCCACCACCGTGCCCTGGCGCAGGCCCTGGCTCAGCTGATGGCCGATGCCCACGATCCGGACCGCGCCGAGCGGCAGCGGCTCGCCCCGCGCAATGTTCTTGGAGCCGTCCACCTTGGCGATCAGACAGCAGATCTTCGTCGTGCCGACGTCGAGAGCGGCGACATAGCCTTGCCGAGCCAGCGTCGTCATGCGCGGTCCATCCCCTTCATGCGTGTCCTTGCCCTCGTGCTCATGTCTCGCGTCCCGGCTCGCGGATCTGCCTGGCCGTTTCCGGCGACAGGCGGACGTACCAGCGATCCTTCTGGCGCAGGTCGATCCGCTCGATATCGGCGGCGAGCAGGCGGGCTGCTTCCGGGTCCGCTGCGAGATCGGCGAGCGCCCGCTCGGCCCCTTCCTCGGGCAGCAAGACGTCCACGCCGTTCCAGAGGTGCAGCGTCCAGCGACGGTCACGAACCCGCACGGCCGCCTGAACCTGCCGCTCGATCTCCGGGTGTGCAGCCACGAGGCGCGTGATTTCCCGGACGTGCAGGTTGGCGCCCGCGCCGACCACAAGCGGCAACCCCTTGTGCCTGACCCAGTCGACGGAGGTGAGGCGCACGCCCTCCCGGTCGATGACATGGAAATCGCGGTCGACCTGCCAGATCGCATACGGCGTGCGTTCCGTCAGGTCGATCAGCAGGGTGTCGGGCAGAACCAGGCGCACCGATGCGCTTTCGACCCAGGAAATCTGCTCGACCCTGTTGCGCACGGCGGCGACATCGACCGTTGTGATCGCCGCCCCGATCTCGACCCCGACCTGGAGGCGCAGAAGTTCGGGATCGGTGTCTTCGCGGCCGCTGACCAGAACCCGCGCAAGCCGCAGGTCGAGGAGGCTCGCCGCCTGCTCCACCTGGCCGCGCCAGAGATAACGCACGTCGTGGCTGATCCGGCCGATCCCGCCGAGCGCCCCGACGATCAGCATGACGCACAGCATCGCCGCGCCGGCGCCAAGCGAGCGGCGCACCCAGCGGCGGCGCAATGCCCGCTCCAGTCGGCGGCCCAGCATACGCGTGTGCAGCGGCGGGCGCTGCGCGGCCTGTGTGCGCTTGCTGCTGCGGCGCTTCACCGTGGGCACGAGGCGTCCTCCATCATCCAGACCACCAGGTCGCGGTAGCTGAGCCCCGCATGCGCCGCCTGCTCCGGCACGAGGGAGGTCGGCGTCATCCCAGGCTGCGTGTTGACCTCGAGCAGGACCAGATCCTGGGCGGGATCGCCGGTCCCGCCTTCGTTCCAGCGGAAGTCGGCCCGGCTGACGCCGCGGCAGCCGAGCGCTCGGTGCGCCTGCTCCGACACGCTCAGCGCGGCCGCGTAGACATCCTCGGGGATTTCGGCGGGAACCACGTGGCGCGAGCCGCCGGCAGCGTACTTCGCCTTGTAATCGTAGAACTCCGTCGCGGGCAGGATGTCGGTCACGGCGAGCGCGCGCCCGTCCATGACGCTGACCGTCAGTTCGCGGCCGGGCACGAAGGCCTCGACCAGCACGTCGCGGTCGGGATCGTCGCCAAGGATCTCCTGCGGCGGACGGTTCGCGCCGTCGCGAACGATGTGCACCCCGACGCTGGAGCCCTCGTTGACCGGCTTCACCACATAGGGCGCAGCCATCAGGTGCGCCGCTGCTGCCTCCCGCGCGGTCGCGACCAGCCCTTCGGCCACGGTGAGGCCGCAGGCAGCGAACGCGTCGCGGGCGCGCGCCTTGTCCATGGCGAGTGCCGAGGCCAGCACGCCCGAATGCGTATAGGGAATGCCCATGACCTCGAGCAGCCCCTGCATGCAACCGTCCTCGCCCCAGCGCCCGTGCAGCGCGTTGAAGCACGCGTCGGGCCGCACGTCGGCCAGCCGCGCCGCCACGTCCCGCCCCACATCGATCTCGGTCACGCGGTAACCGGCCTCGCGCAGCGCTGCCGCGCAGCCGGCACCCGAGACGAGGCTCACCTCGCGTTCGGCCGACCAGCCGCCCATCAGCACCGCCACGTGATCGAAGCGCCGGGTCATGCGCCCTCCCCGCCGGCTGCGGGCACGCCGATGCGGCGGATTTCCCAATGCAGGTCGACGCCCGTCGCCTCCAGAACGCGGGCGCGCACCGTCTCGCCCAGCGTCTCCAGGTCCGCCGACGTCGCCTCGCCCGTGTTGATGAGGAAGTTGCAGTGCTTCTCCGAAACCTGCGCGCCGCCGACCCGCAGACCGCGGCAGCCCGCCCGGTCGATCAGTTCCCAGGCCTTGCCCCCTTCCGGATTGCGGAAGGTCGAGCCGCCGGTGCGTGTGCGCACGGGCTGGGACGCCTCGCGCTGCGCCGTGATCTCCGCCATCTCGGTGCGGATCGCATCTGCATCGCCCGGCCGGCCCTCGAAGGTCGCTGCCGTCACGATGGCGCCCGACGGCAACCCGCCGGATCGATAGGTCATCGGAAGGTCGTGCGCGGCATAGACCGCCATCTGGCCGTCGACGGTCACGGCCTCCACCTCGACCAGCACATCCTTCGTCTCGACGCCGTAGCAGCCCGCGTTCATTGCGACAGCACCACCGATCGTGCCGGGAATGCCGCGGAAGAAGCTGAGGCCCGCAATCCCGGCCTCGGCCGCCGCCTCTGCCAGTCGCGCGTCGGGCACCGCAGCACCGGCACGGATGTGCGCGCCCTCGGCAGCGATGCTGCCGAAGCCGCGGCCGAGGCGGATCACGACGCCCGGAACGCCCCCGTCGCGCACCAGCAGGTTGGAGCCGACGCCGATCACCGTCACCGGCACGTCCGCCGGCTTGGAGCGCAGGAAATCCGCGAGATCGGCCGCGTCCGCCGGGGAATAGAGCACCTCCGCGGGCCCACCGGTCCGGAACCATGTCATGGCGCCGAGCGCCACGTCCGGCACGATCCTCCCGCGGACGGGCGGCAGCCGGTCGATCAGGTGCGGGCGGTCGAGCGTCACGGCGGTCACCGGCACGCCTCCTTCAGGCGTTTCAGGTCGGCCAGCGCGTCGGGCAGCGCATTGGCCCATTGCGTGATGTTCCCGGCGCCG
>JAJLJT010000121.1:0-4535 GCA_033844555.1 Alphaproteobacteria bacterium
GGTCAGCAGGGAGACGGTCATGTCCTCGAGGAAGCGAAGCTCGCGCACGGTGCCCGCGCCGCCGCTCCACTTTCCCTTGCCGCCCGACCCGCGCCGGATGGAGAAGGATTCGAGCCGCACCGGGAAGCGCCATTCCAGCACTTCCGGGTCGGTCAGGCGGGAGTTGGTCATGTGCGTCTGCACGGCGTCCGTGCCGTCATAGCCGGGGCCTGCGCCCGACCCGCCGCAGATCGTCTCGTAGTACTGATGCGTGTCGTTGCCGAACGTCAGGTTGTTCATCGTGCCCTGCGCGGCTGCCATGGCGCCGAGCGCGCCGAACAGCGCGTCGGTGATCGCCTGGCTCGTTTCCACGTTGCCGGCGACGGTTGCAGCCGGCGCTTCCGGAGCGAGCATGGACTTTGGCGGCACGATCAGTTCGATCGGCTTCAGGCAGCCCTCGTTCATCGGGATGTCGTCGTCCACCATGCAGCGGAAGACATAGAGCACTGCCGCGCGTGTGACAGCCGAGGGGGCGTTGAAATTGGTCGCCTGCTGCGGGCTCGTGCCCGTGAAGTCGACCGTTGCGGTGCGCGCCTCGCGGTCGACGCGGATCGCCACCTTGATCCGGCTGCCCTGGTCCATCTCGTAGGTGAACTCGGAATCGTGCAGTGCGTCGATCACCCGGCGCACGCACTCCTCGGCGTTGTCCTGGACATGGCCCATATAGGCCTGCACGACGTCGAGGCCGAAATGGGCAACCATCCGGCGCAGTTCCTGTACGCCCTTTTCGCAGGCGGCGAGCTGGGCGCGGAGGTCTGCGACGTTCTGGTCCGGGTTGCGCGCGGGATATTTCGCCGAGGTCAGCGCCTTGCGCAGGGCGTCCTCGCGGAACGTGCCGCGGTCGACCAGCAGCAGGTTGTCGAGCAGCACGCCCTCTTCCTCGACCGTGCGGCTGTTCGGCGGCATGGAACCGGGGCTGATCCCGCCGATGTCGGCGTGATGACCGCGCGCGGCCGTGAAGAACAGGATCTCCTCGCCCGCCTCGTCGAACACCGGGGTCACGACCGTCACGTCCGGCAGATGTGTGCCGCCGTTGTACGGATCGTTCAGGCAGTAGACGTTGCCCGGTTGGATCGTGCCGCGGTTCTTCTCGATCACCGTGCGCACGGAGGTCGCCATCGAGCCCAGGTGCACCGGCATGTGCGGCGCGTTGGCGATGAGGTTGCCTTCCTGGTCGAACACGGCACAGGAGAAGTCGAGCCGCTCCTTGATGTTCACCGACGAGGAGGTCTTCTCCAGCGTCACGCCCATCTGCTCGGCGATCGACATGAAGAGGTTGTTGAAGATCTCCAGCATGACCGGGTCTACCTCGGTGCCGACGGCGGCCTTGCGGCTGGCGGCCTTGGTCCGCTCGACGATCACATGGTCGCGGTCGGTCAGCTGCGCGCGCCACTCCGGCTCCACGACAATGGTCGAGTGCGGCTCCGTGATGATCGCGGGTCCGGTCACGATCATGCCGGGCTTCATGTCCTCGCGGCGGACGATGCGTGCCTCGTGCCATGCGCCGTCGGAGAAGAAGCGCGTCTCGCGCGTTGCAGGCGCTTCCGTGCCCTTGTCGTTCGCGGCCACGCCAAGCACCGGGTCGGCCACCTCCGCGGCCTTGCCCACGGCCTCGGCGAACAGGCTTTCGACGAGGATCGGCTTGCCCGGATCGATGAAGCCGAACTGCTGGCGGTAAAGCTCCTCGAAGGCGGCGCGCATCTCTTCGACCGAGCCGAAGGGCACGGCCAGCGCGCTGTCGGTGCCCTTGTACTTCAGGAACGCCTCGCGCTTGGAGGAGATGTTGCGCTCTTCGATCCCCTGCGAGCGAACCTCGGCCTCGGCCTCCGTCGCCAGGATGTCGAGGTCGGTGGCGATGGCCGCCACCGTGTCGTCGTCGAGCGGGAACTCGGCCGCCTTCTGGCGGGTCGCCCGCACGTCGGCGAGGCCCATGCCATAGGCCGACAGCACGCCCGCGAAGGGGTGGATGAAGACCTTGGTCATGTTGAGCGCATCGGCCACGAGGCAGGCATGCTGCGCGCCCGCGCCGCCGAAGCAGGCCAGTGCGTACCTTGACACGTCGTAGCCGCGTTGCACCGAGATCTTCTTGATGGCGTTCGCCATGCTCTCGACGGCGATCTTGAGGAAGCCGTCCGCAACCTCTTCCGGCGCCTTGCCGGTCTCGCCCGCCATCTCGGCGAACTTTGCCTCGACCGCCCCACGGTCGAGCGGCTGGTCGGCGTGCGGGCCGAAAACGCGGGGGAAGAAGTCCGGCGAGATCTTGCCGACCATCAGGTTCGCGTCGGTCACGGTCAGCGGGCCGCCCTTGCGGTAGCAGGCGGGGCCGGGGTTCGCGCCTGCGGAATCGGGGCCCACGCGCATCCGCGCGCCGTCGAAGCTGAGGATCGAGCCGCCGCCCGCCGCCACGGTGTGGATCATCATCATCGGCGCACGCATGCGCACGCCGGCAACAAGCGTCTCGAACGCGCGCTCGTATTCGCCGTCATAGTGCGACACGTCGGTGGAGGTGCCGCCCATGTCGAACCCGATGATCTTGTGCAGCCCGGCCATCGCCGCGGTCTGCACCATCCCGACCACGCCGCCCGCGGGACCCGAGAGGATCGCGTCCTTGCCCTGGAACAGGCTCGCGTCGGTCAGGCCGCCCGCGCTGGTCATGAACATGAGCCGCGTGCCGCTGTCGTCGACGCCGACCTTGGAGGCCACGCGGTCCACGTAGCGGCGCAGGATCGGCGAGAGATAGGCGTCGACCACGGTCGTGTCGCCGCGGCCGACCAGCTTCATCAGCGGGCTCGCCTCGTGGCTCACGGAGACCTGGGTGAAGCCGATATCGCGTGCGATCTCGGCGGCGCGCTTCTCGTGCGCGTGGTAGCGGTAGCCGTGCATGAAGACGATCGCGCAGGCGCGATAGCCGTCGTCATAGGTCTTCTGCAGGTCGGCGCGCAGCTTGTCGCCGTCGAGCGGGACGAGCACATCGCCGTCGGCGCTCAGCCGCTCCTCGGCCTCGATGACGTGCGAATAGAGTTGCTCCGGCAGGACGATATGGCGGTCGAACAGGCGCGGCCGGTTCTGGTAGCCGATGCGCAGCGCGTCGCCGAAGCCGCGCGTGATGACGAGCGCCGTCCGCTCGCCCTTGCGCTCCAGCAGGGCGTTTGTCGCGACCGTCGTGCCCATCTTGACCGCGGAGATGCGGTTCTTCGGCATGGGATCGTCGTCGCCGAGGCCCAGAAGCTCCCGGATGCCCTGAACTGCGGCGTCCTCGTACCGCTCAGGGTTTTCCGAGAGCACCTTGTGCGTCACCAGCGCGCCGTCGGGCCGGCGGGCGACGATGTCGGTGAAGGTGCCGCCACGGTCGATCCAGAAATCCCACAGCGTGTTCGCGCCGGTGGCGCCGCCTGCGTCCTGAGCCGTCATTCAAACCTCCATACTGCCTGCCTCGACGCGACCTGGCGCGGGCGGTTCTCCCCTGTTGAGTGACAAAACGTTGACAAAAAATCGGCAAATTGTCAACGTGAGGAAAATGAAAGCATGTGGCGCCCAATACCGTTTTGGTTGTAACGGTTTGCGCGCGAGCAAGGGAAAAAGCGACATGCCGAGGGATCCGAACGCCGCGCCGAAGAGTGCCTCAGACGGGTTGGGCGTCGGGCCGGTCGTTTCGGCGGCTCACCTCGCCGCCGGCGGAATGCCGGAGCTTTCGGAGGTCGAGTTCGCGCTGGCCATGGCAACCAACGCCTTCAACCGCTGGATGACCCGCTGCATGACGGCGGCGGGGGAGGAGGGGCTAAGCCCGCTGGAGGTGTTCCTGCTGCACACGGTGAACCACCGCGGCCGGCAGAAGACGCTGGCGGACATCTGTCTCGTCCTCAATATCGAGGACACGCACACCGTTACCTATGCCCTGAAGAAACTCGAGGCGCGCGGCCTCGTCGAGAGCGGCCGGCGGGGCAAGGAAAAGACGGTCGGCATCACGCGCGAGGGCGAGGCGGCGTGCGCCCGCTATCACCAGATACGCGAGGCGGTTCTGGTGCGCGCCATGCGGCACCTGAGCCTGGATCCGGAGGACGTCTCCAACATCGCTGCGCTGTTGCGCGTCCTGTCGGGCCATTACGACCAGGCGGCGAGGGCGGCCGCCTCGCTCTGACAGTCAACTGTGACCTGGCGCCGCGGCGGGCCGACGCAGGGTCAATTCGGATTTCAAAGCTTCTCGGCACAGGATAGTCTCCGCCCCGATGTCGATGTGGAGCAAACTGGCTGGCGCGGCCGACAGCATCGGGCTACCCGGTCCGCTGGGGGCGTTGCTGCGATCATTCGAATCCGATCGGGCGGTGGCGGCGCCGGAGGGTGGCCGGTCGCCCGAGCGCTCCGTGGCGTTCTCCATCGCCCTGATCGCGTTGTCGGCAAAGCTTGCGAAGGCGGACGGTTCCGTCTCCCAGGACGAGATCGAGGCGTTCGGCGACGTGCTCCAGGTGCCGCAAGGAGAGGCGCAGAACGTGGCGCGC
>JAJLJT010000122.1:0-4530 GCA_033844555.1 Alphaproteobacteria bacterium
GGCCGCCGCCTCGTCTGTCATCATTGCGGCTATTCCGCGCCGGAGCCGGAGACCTGCCCGGAGTGCGGCGCGGCGCACAAGCTTGCGCCCTGCGGCCCGGGCGTCGAGCGGATCGCGGAGGAGGCGGCGGCGCGTTTCCCCGACGCCCGTGTCGCGCTGCTGTCCAGCGACCACATCGAGAATGCGGCGGAACTGAACCGCTTGCTGGGACAGATTGCCGCGCACGAGGTCGACATTCTCATCGGCACGCAACTGGTCGCCAAGGGCCACCACTTCCCCGGCCTGACGCTGGTGGGCGTGGTCGACGCGGACCTCGGGCTGACGGGCGGGGATCTGCGCGCGGGCGAGCGAACGTTCCAACTGCTCGACCAGGTGGCGGGACGCGCCGGCCGCGCCGAGCGGCCGGGCCGCGTGATCCTTCAGACCTACATGCCGGAGCACGCGGTGATGCGGGCGCTGGCGGCGGGCGACCGGGACCGCTTCGTCGCCGCCGAGATGGAGGCGCGGGCCGAGGCGGGATACCCGCCGTTCGGGCGGCTGGCGAGCCTCGTCCTCTCCGGCCCGGACGAGGCAGCGCTCGGCGTCTTCGCCCGCGAGCTTGCGCGAACCGCCCCGCGCGACGGCGAGGTGCACACCCTTGGCCCGGCGCCCGCTCCCATCGCCTTGCTGCGCGGGCGGCATCGCGTCCGCTTTCTCGTCAGGGCGCGCGGCGCGTCGTCGCTGCACGCCGCGCTGGTGCGATGGCTCGCCCCCGTGCGCGTCCCCTCCGCGATCAGGCTCGCGGTGGATGTGGACCCCCAGAGCTTTCTCTAGACGCGCGCATGGCGGCCGCGCGTGCGCAAGCGTGTTGCAGCCCCGCACCCGCTGTGTTAGACCACGCGCGGTTTTGGGCGGGGGTGCCTGAACCGCTCCAGCCGCGTATTGCGAAATTTATCGTAAAGTCAATCGCTTGACGCTGGGCTAGGCTGGGTCCGCCCGAGGAGGGATCAGGTGTCGGACGGCACGAAGGAAATCACCGGGGTCGGGGGGCGCTATGCAACGGCGCTGTTCGATCTTGCCAGGGAAGACGACAGGCTCGACGCCGTGGCGCGCGATCTCGACGCGCTGGCGCAGATGCTGGACGGGAGCGCGGATCTCCGCCGCCTCGTGTCGAGCCCCGTGTTCAGTCGCGAGGATCAGGCGGCCGGCATCCAGTCGGTCGCGGAAAAGGCGGGTTTCGACGACCTGACCCGCCGGTTCCTCGGCCTCGTCGCCGCGAACCGCCGGCTGTTCGCGCTCGATCGCATGATCGCGGGATACCGTGCCCTTCTGCGGGCGCACCGCGGCGAGATTTCGGCGGACGTCGTCTCCGCCACGCCGCTCACCGAAAAGCAGCTCGACGATCTCAGGGCGGAACTGAAGGCCGCCATGGGACGCGACGTGCAGGTGGATGTCAGCGTCGACGACAGCCTTCTCGGCGGCCTTATCGTCAAGGTGGGCAGCCGCATGATCGACAGCTCGATCCGAACCAAGCTCCGTAACCTTCAGCTCGCGATGAAAGAGGCCCGCTGATGGATATCCAAGCCGCGGAAATTTCCGCAATCCTGAAGAAGCAGATCAAGAACTTCGGTCAGGAGGCCGAGGTCTCCGAGATCGGTCAGGTTCTTTCCGTCGGTGACGGCATCGCCCGCATCTACGGCCTCGACAACGTCCAGGCGGGCGAGATGGTCGAGTTCAACTCGGGCGTCCGCGGCATGGCCCTGAACCTCGAGGACGACAACGTCGGCGTCGTGCTGTTCGGCAGCGACCGCGAGATCCGCGAAGGCGACACCGTGAAGCGCACCGGCGCCATCGTGGACGTGCCGGTCGGCAAGGGCCTGCTCGGCCGCGTCGTCGACGGTCTCGGCAACCCGATCGACGGCAAGGGCCCGATCGAGGGGGCGGAGCGCCGCCGGGTCGAAGTCAAGGCGCCGGGCATCATCCCCCGCAAGTCGGTGCACGAGCCGATGTCGACGGGCCTCAAGGCCATCGACGCGCTGATCCCGGTCGGCCGCGGCCAGCGTGAGCTGATCATCGGCGACCGCCAGACCGGCAAGACGTCGATCATCCTCGACACCTTCATCAACCAGAAGCCGATCAACGCCGGCGACGACGAGAGCAAGAAGCTCTACTGCATCTATGTCGCGGTCGGCCAGAAGCGCTCCACCGTCGCTCAGTTCGTGAAGGAGCTGGAGGACAACGGCGCGCTCGAATACTCGATCGTGATCGCCGCGACGGCCTCCGACCCGGCGCCGATGCAGTTCCTGGCGCCCTACGCCGGTTGCGCCATGGGCGAGTTCTTCCGCGACAACGGCATGCATGCCGTGATCGCCTATGACGACCTCTCCAAGCAGGCCGTCGCCTACCGCCAGATGTCCCTGCTGCTCCGCCGCCCGCCGGGCCGCGAAGCCTATCCGGGCGACGTGTTCTACCTGCACTCCCGCCTGCTGGAGCGCGCGGCGAAGATGAACGACGAGCAGGGCGCGGGTTCGCTCACCGCCCTCCCGGTCATCGAGACGCAGGCGGGCGACGTGTCGGCCTACATCCCGACCAACGTGATCTCGATCACCGACGGCCAGATCTTCCTCGAGACCGAGCTGTTCTACCAGGGCATCCGCCCGGCGGTGAACGTCGGCCTGTCGGTCAGCCGCGTCGGCTCGGCCGCGCAGATCAAGGCGATGAAGCAGGTCGCGGGCAAGATCAAGCTGGAGCTGGCGCAGTACCGCGAGATGGCGGCCTTCGCGCAGTTCGGCTCCGATCTCGACGCCGCCACGCAGCGCCTGCTCAACCGCGGCGCCCGCCTGACGGAGCTTCTGACCCAGCCGCAATACCAGCCGCTGAAGACGGAAGAGCAGGTCGTGGTCATCTTCGCCGGCGTGAACGGTTATCTCGACCAGATCGCGGTGCGCGACGTGAAGCGCTTCGAGGAGGCGTTCCTCAACGAGGTGCGCTCCAAGCACCAGGATCTGCTCGACACGATCCGCACCGAGGGCCAGGTGAGCGACGCGACCGACAAGGCGCTGCGCGGGATTCTGGACGGTTTCGTCAAGAACTTCGCCTGATCGGCGGCAGCTGAAGCGGACGGGGAAAGGGCGAGATGCCAAGCCTCAAGGACCTGCGAAACCGGATCAACAGCGTCAAGTCGACGCGGAAGATCACCAAGGCGATGCAGATGGTCGCCGCCGCGAAGCTGCGCCGTGCGCAGGACGCGGCGGAGGCCGCGCGGCCCTATGCAAAGCGCATGTCGGCGGTGCTCGCGAACCTGTCCGCCTCCATGTCGCCGGAGGCCGGCGGTCCCCGGCTGATGGTGGGGACCGGCGAGGATCGCGTGCATCTTCTGGTCGTCGCAACGGCCGAGCGCGGCCTGTGCGGCGCGTTCAACGCCTCGATCTCCAAGCTGGCGCGCGAACATGCTGACCGGCTTGTGGCCGAGGGCAAGACGGTCAAGATCCTCTGCGTGGGCCGCAAGGGGCGCGACGCGCTTCGCCGCACCCACGGCTCCCGGATCATCGAGACGATCGAGCTTGCGGGCGTGAAGCGGGTCGGCCTCGACGAGGCGCAGCGGGTGACGGACCGGGTGCTCGGCCTCTTCGACGAGGGCGCGTTCGACGTCTGCACCCTGTTCTTCGCCGAGTTCCGCTCGGTCGTGAGCCAGGTGCCGACGGCCAAGCGGATCATCCCGGCGACGATCGAGGACGGGCAGACGGGCGCGGACCTGCAGGGTGCGGTCTACGAGTACGAGCCGGATGCGGAGCAGATCCTCGCCGACCTGCTGCCGCGGAACCTGACCGTGCAGGTGCTGAACGCGCTGCTGGAGAATGCGGCGTCCGAGCAAGGCGCGCGCATGACCGCGATGGACAATGCGACGCGCAACGCCGGCGAGATGATCGACAAGCTGACGCTGAACTACAACCGGACGCGTCAGGCGATCATCACCAAGGAACTGATCGAAATTATTTCGGGCGCGGAAGCGCTCTGACGCTCGGCGGATGCTGGGGCGACGGGAGAAGAGGTGACATCGATGAGCACGAACGTTGTCGGACGGATTACCCAGGTGACCGGACCCGTGGTCGACGTGAAGTTCGACGGGCATCTGCCCGAGATTCTGAACGCGCTCGAGACGGAGAACAACGGCCAGCGCCTCGTTCTCGAAGTGGCGCAGCACCTGGGCGAATCCACGGTGCGCACGATTGCCATGGACGCGACCGAGGGCCTCGCCCGCGGCCAGGAAGTGAAGGACACCGGCGCCCCGATCGCCATGCCGGTGGGTCCGGGCACGCTCGGCCGTATCATGAACGTCATCGGTGAGCCGATCGACGAGCGCGGGCCGATGAAGACGTCGGACAAGTGGGCGATCCACCGCCCGGCGCCGGAGTTCGTCGAGCAGTCGACGGAAGCCGAGATCCTCGTCACGGGCATCAAGGTCATCGACCTGCTGGCGCCGTACGCCAAGGGCGGCAAGATCGGCCTGTTCGGCGGCGCGGGCGTCGGCAAGACCGTGCTCATCATGGA
>JAJLJT010000123.1:0-8962 GCA_033844555.1 Alphaproteobacteria bacterium
CGGCCTCGACGGCGGCGAGGCGCTGATCCCCGCGATGGAGCAGATCATCAAGCGGGGCGGCCATCTGGGCGTGAAGGACATCGTGATCGGCATGCCGCACCGCGGCCGCCTGAACATCCTCGCCAATGTGATGCAGAAGCCTTACCGCGCGATCTTCTCGGAGTTCCGCGGCGGCTCCGCGCATCCGGAGGACATCGGCGGCTCGGGTGACGTGAAGTACCACCTGGGCGCGTCCGCCGACCGGGAATTCGACGGCAATGTCGTCCACCTGTCGATGGCCGCAAACCCCTCGCACCTCGAGGCGGTGAACCCCGTCGTGCTCGGCAAGGCGCGCGCCAAGCAGGACAAGTACGGACGCGACCGCAAGGCCGTCCTGCCGATCCTGCTGCACGGCGACGCGGCCTTCGCAGGCCAGGGCGTCGTGGCGGAATGTCTCGGCCTGTCCGGTCTCGTGGGGCATCGCACGGGCGGCACCATCCACATCATCGTGAACAACCAGATCGGCTTCACGACGGCGCCGCACTTCTCGCGCTCCTCGCCCTATCCGTCGGACGTGGCGAAGATGGTCGAGGCGCCGATCTTCCACGTGAACGGCGACGATCCGGAAGCGGTGGTGCACGCGGCCAAGGTCGCGACGGAGTTCCGCCAGCTGTTCGGCAAGGACGTCGTCCTCGACATGTTCTGCTACCGGCGGTTCGGCCATAACGAGGGGGACGAGCCCTCGTTCACCCAGCCGCTGATGTACAAGACCATCCGCAAGCAGACGACCACGCTGGAGAAGTACGCCCAGCGCCTCGCCGACGAGGGTCTCGTGCCGAAGGAGGAGAGCGACAAGGCCGTCTCCGACTTCCAGGACCGCCTGAACGGGGAGTTCGAGGCCGCGCCCGCCTACAAGCCCAACAAGGCCGATTGGCTGGAGGGGCGCTGGAAGGGCCTCAAGGTCGCGGAAGGGGACGAGCGCCGCGGCGAGACGGCGGTCGACGCTGACCGTCTCAAGGCGCTGGGTCTCAAGCTGACCGAGGTGCCCGACGACTTCAATCCGCACCGCACGGTCAAGCGTCTGCTCGAGAGCAAGCGCCAGATGTTCGAGACGGGCGAGGGGATCGACTGGGCCACGGCCGAGGCGTTGGCTTTTGCAACCCTGCTCGACGAGGGCCACCCGGTCCGCCTCTCGGGCCAGGACAGCGCGCGCGGCACCTTCAGCCAACGCCACTCCCGCCTGATCGACCAGGAGACGGAGGCGCACCACGTGCCGCTGAACCATCTCCGCGAGGGGCAGGCGCATTTCGAGGTCATCGACTCGATGCTCTCCGAATACGCCGTGCTGGGTTTCGAGTACGGCTATTCCTGGGAGGATCCGGAGGCGCTGACCCTGTGGGAGGCGCAGTTCGGCGACTTCGCCAACGGCGCGCAGGTCATCGTCGACCAGTTCATGTCGTCGGCGGAGAAGAAGTGGCTGCGCATGTCGGGCCTGGTGATGCTCCTGCCGCATGGCTACGAAGGGCAGGGGCCGGAACACTCTTCCGCCCGTCTGGAGCGCTATCTTCAGATGTGCGCCGAGGACAACATGCAGGTCGCGAACTGCACCACGCCGGCGAACTATTTCCACATCCTGCGCCGGCAGATCCACCGCAGCTTCCGCAAGCCGCTGATCCTGATGACGCCGAAGTCGCTGCTGCGCCACAAGCGCTGCGTCTCGACGCTAGCGGAACTGGGGCCGGGTTCGTCCTTCCACCGCGTCCTGTGGGACGATGCGGAGTATCTCAAGAACTCCGTGAAGCTGAAGAAGGACGACAAGATCCGCCGCGTGGTGATCTGCACCGGCAAGGTCTATTACGACCTTTACGAGGCGCGCGAGGAGAAGGGCGTCGACGACGTCTACCTGATGCGCTGCGAGCAGCTCTATCCCGTGCCGCGGCAGTCGCTGCGCCACGAACTGGGCCGCTTCAAGAATGCCGAGGTGGTCTGGTGCCAGGAGGAGCCCTTCAACATGGGCGCCTGGCGCTTCATCGAACCGGAGCTGGAATGGGTCCTGGGGCAGCTCGACGGCAAGGCGAAGCGGCCCCGCTATGTGGGCCGGCCGGCTGCCGCCGCGACCGCGACGGGCCTGGCGAGCATGCACAAGAAGCAGCAGGAAGCCTTGGTCGAGGAGGCGCTGGCGGTCTGACGCCGGCGCCGGAACCCCCGGCCCCTGGGAACGAAGAGGACGAGAATGGCTGTTGAGATCCGCGTGCCCCAGATGGGCGAGTCGGTTACCGAGGGCACCGTCGCGACCTGGGCCAAGAAGCCCGGCGACCGTGTCGAGCAGGACGAGCTTCTGGTCGAGATCGAGACCGACAAGGTCACGATGGAGGTGAACGCGCCCGCCGCCGGCGTGCTAGGCGAAATCGTCGCCAACGAGGGCGACGTCGTCGAGATCGGCGCGCTCCTCGGCACGATCGAGGAAGGCGGTGCGGCGGCGGCGAAGCCTGCCGCGAAGGCCGAGGCGCCCAAGTCCGAAAAGCCGGCTCCCAAGGCCGAGAGCAAGCCGCAGGCGCCGGCCCGCAGCGACGTCGAGGATGCGCCCTCGGCCAAGAAGCTGATGGCGGAGGCGGGCCTCGACCGCACTCAGGTCGAGGGTACGGGCCGCGACGGCCGCGTGATGAAGGGCGACGTGCTCGCCGCCGTGGAGAAGCTGCGCGAGAGCGGCGGCAAGGAGCCGAAGGCGGGCAAGCCCGCGGCTCCGTCGGGTCCGCGCGCGGAAGGCGACCGCGAGGAGCGGGTGCGCATGACGCGCCTGCGCCAGACCATCGCGCGCCGCCTGAAGGACGCGCAGGACACCGCCGCGATGCTCACCACTTTCAACGAGGTCGACCTGACCGAGGTGATGGCGCTGCGCAACGAGTGGAAGGATCTCTTCGAGAAGAAGCACGGCGTGAAGCTCGGCTTCATGTCCTTCTTCGTGAAGGCCTGCATCCACGCGCTGAAGGAAGTGCCGAGCGTCAATGCCGAGATCGACGGCACCGACCTCGTCTACAAGAACTACTACCACATCGGCGTGGCGGTCGGGACCGACCAGGGCCTCGTCGTGCCAGTGGTGCGCGACGCCGACGCCATGTCCTTCGCCGGCATCGAGCAGGAGATCAATCGGCTGGGCCGTGCCGCGCGCGACGGCAAGCTGAAGCTGGACGACATGCAGGGCGGCACCTTCACCATCTCGAACGGCGGGGTCTACGGCTCGCTGATGTCGACGCCCATCCTGAATCCTCCGCAGTCGGGCATCCTCGGCATGCACAAGATCCAGGAGCGGCCGATGGTCGTGAATGGCGAGATCAAGATCCGCCCGATGATGTACCTGGCGCTCAGCTACGACCACCGGATCATCGACGGCAAGGAGGCGGTGACCTTCCTTGTCCGCGTCAAGGATTGCCTGGAAGATCCGCGGCGCATGCTGCTCGACCTCTGACCGACAGGGGCAGAACGGCCCGCGCCCCCGACATTGGCGGACGCGGGCCGACCCCATCCCGTACCGAATTCGCGAGGCGTGAGGCTCATGGCTGACTCATTCGACGTTGTCATCATCGGTTCCGGCCCGGGCGGCTATGTCTGCGCGATCCGCGCGGCCCAGCTCGGCATGAAGGTCGCGGTCGTCGAGAAGCGCGCGACGCTCGGCGGCACCTGCCTCAACGTGGGCTGCATCCCGTCGAAGGCGCTGCTCCATGCGTCGGAGCGCTACCACGAGATCGCTTCGGGCCACGCCGCCGAGATCGGGGTAAAGACCACGGGCCTCAAGCTCGACATGAAGGCCTTCCACGCCGGCAAGCAGCAGGCGATCGAGCAGAACACCAAGGGCGTGGAGTTTCTGTTCAAGAAGAACAAGATCGAGGCCGTGCACGGCACCGGCAAGGTCGTGGGCAAGGGCAAGGTCGAGGTCGCGCTCGACGGCGGCAAGACCCGCACCCTCGAGACGAAGAACATCGTGATCGCCACCGGCTCCGACGTGGCGCGCCTGCCGGGCGTGGAGATCGACGAGAAGCAGGTCGTCTCCTCCACCGGCGCACTGGAGCTGGCCTCGGTGCCGAAGAAGCTCGTCGTGATCGGCGGCGGCGTCATCGGGCTGGAGCTGGGTTCGGTCTGGGCGCGGCTCGGCTCGGAGGTGACGGTGGTCGAATTCCTCGACCGCATCACGCCGACCATGGACGCCGAGGTCTCCAAGCAGTTCCAGCGCGTGCTGCAGAAGCAGGGCCTCGCCTTCAAGCTCGGCACGAAGGTGACCGGGGTGGCGAAGTCCGGCAAGGCGCTCAAGGTCACGGTGGAGCCTGCGAAGGGCGGCGATGCCGAGACGCTCGACGCCGACGTGGTGCTCGTCTGCATCGGCCGCGTGCCCTACACCGAGGGGCTGGGGCTGGAAGAGGCGGGCGTCGCCGTCGACGAGCGCAAGCGTGTCAAGATCGACGCGCACTTCCGCACCAATGTGGA
The DNA here is from genome assembly GCA_033844555.1 of Alphaproteobacteria bacterium. GTDB lineage: Bacteria > Pseudomonadota > Alphaproteobacteria > Futianiales > Futianiaceae > Futiania. Next base: position 4,459 of record JAJLJT010000123.1, read on the forward strand.
GGGCATCTACGCCATCGGCGACGTGGTCGTCGGGCCGATGCTCGCCCACAAGGCGGAGGACGAGGGCGTCGCGGTCGCGGAAATGCTGGCGGGCCAGCAGCCGCACGTGAACTACGACGTGATCCCGAACGTCATCTACACCTGGCCGGAAGTGGCCTCCGTCGGCAAGACGGAGGAGGAGCTGAAGGACGCGGGCGTCAAGTACCGCTCCGGCAAGTTCCCCTTCACCGCGAACGGGCGCGCGCGCATCGCGGGCATGACCGACGGCTTCGTGAAGGTGCTGGCCGACGCCGCGACCGACCGCGTGCTCGGCGTGCACATCATCGGCGCGGATGCCGGAACGCTCATCGCCGAGGCGGCGATCGCCATGGAATTCGGGGCGAGCGCGGAAGACATCGCCCGCACCTGCCATGCGCACCCGACCCTGTCGGAGACGGTCAAGGAAGCGGCTCTCGCCGTCGACGGCCGCGCACTGCACATCTGAAGACACGGGGGCCGGTCCCCCCGTGGGGCCGGCCCTATCCGCCGCTCCGCGGGTGGGCGCGGCGATAGATGTCCATCAGCTGGCGCGTCTCCACCGCCGTGTACCGCTGCGTCGTGCTGAGCGACGCGTGCCCCAGCAGATCCTGGATCGCCCGCAGGTCCGCGCCGTTCGCCAGCAGGTGCGTGGCGAAGGAATGGCGCAGCGCGTGCGGCGTCGCCTTGACGGAGAGGCCGAGCGCGCCCCGCAGCCGCTCCACGAGCAATTGCACCACGCGTGCCGACAGCCGCCCGCCGCGCGCGCCGCGGAACAGCGGCGCCTCGCCAGCGGTCTCCCACGGGCAGAGCGCGCGGTAGTCCGCGACCGCGTCGAGGATCACCGGCAGCAGCGGCACGATCCGCACCTTGCCGCCCTTGCCCGTGAGGCGCAGCGTCGCGCCGTCTGCGGCAGGCCCGCGCGGCCAGTCGCGCCCGTCGAGGCCCAGCGCCTCGGAGATCCGCAATCCGCCGCCGTAGAGGAGCGTCAGCACCGCCACGTCGCGCGCGGCGATCCACGGCTCCTCATGGTGCAGCGCGCCGTCGGCGACCATGGCGGCGGCTTCCGCTTCGGGCAGCGCACGTGGCAGGGGCGTCTGCCGCCGGGGCGCGCGCACGGCATGCAGCGCCGCGTTCTCGATCCCGTGACGGCGCGCGAGGTGGCGATAGAAGCTGCGCACGCAGGAGAGCGCGCGGGCAACCGTCGCACTGCCCGCGCCGTCCGCCCGCCGCGCGGCGAGCCAGCCGCGAAAGTCGGCAGCAGAGAGACGCTCGAGATCGCGGAGCGTAGCCGGGCCGCCGAGATGCCCCGCGAGGAACGTGGCGAAGCCCGCGAGGTCGCGTCCATAGGCCGCGACCGTGTGCGCGCTGGACCCGCGTCCGTGGGCGAGGTGTTCGAGAAATCCCTGCGCTGCGTCCTGCGCGTCGGGGGCGAAGGCCGCCGGGACGGCCGGGACTAGCGGGCGGGGGGCAGATCCAGCCATTGCCGCGTGATGCGCTCCATGACGCCGCCGAGAAACTTCAGGAGCGCCGTGCCCTGTCCGGGGGCGAACCGCTCCGGATCGCGCGACCACAATAGCATGGCGGCAGGCGGCGCGTCTCCGCCGAGCGCCAACCGCACGATCGCCTGGGAGCCGCCCGGCGCCTCGCCGCCCGCGACAAGGCGAACGCCACCGGGTGCGCTCTGCCCGATCAGCTCGTCCAGCGTGCCTGCGGCGACCACTGAGACACGCGCGGCCAACGCGCGGTCGCGCTCCGGATCGCTGCCCTCGACCACGATGCCGATGCTGTCGATGCCGAGCAGTCCCGGGACCGTCTCCGTCAGCGTGTGCAGCAGGTCGTCGAATCCTTGCGCCTCGATCAGCGCCAGCACCGCGCGGTCGACCATGTCGCGCCCGGCCTCGTTCTGCGCGGCGGTGCGGATCAGTTCCGCCCGTTCCGCCTTCAGCCAGTCGATCTGGCCGTGCAGACGGTCGATCAGCGCGCTCTGGAAGCTGACGGCGGCAGGCCCGGCCGCGTCGTCCGCCGCCTGCTTGGCCGCGCCGACCACGAGGTCGAGATGGCGCGCGAGGAAGCCCGGATGCGCTTCGAGGAACGCGCGCACGGCTTCAGGCGCGGGCAACGCGCCGCTGCCCGCCGCCACCGTGGCGCCGGCGGGCGCGCCTGCTGGATCCTTGCCTGCGCTCATCGGTCAGGCGCGCGGCACCGTCTGGCCGGTCTTCTTCCAGTCGGCCAGGAACTGCTCCAGCCCGCGCTCGGTCAGCGGGTGCTCGGCCAGCTTGCGCAGGACGCCCGGCGGCACCGTCGCCACGTCGGCGCCGAGCAGCGCCGCCGCCTTCACATGGTTCGGCTGGCGGATCGAGGCGACCAGGACTTCGGTGTCGAAGCCGTAGGTGTCATAAATGGTGACGATGTCGCGAATCAGCTCCATACCGTCGAGCCCGATGTCGTCCAGCCGGCCGACGAAGGGGGAGATGAAGGTCGCCCCCGCCTTGGCCGCGAGAAGGGCCTGGTTCGCCGTGAAGCAGAGCGTGACATTGACCATCGTGCCGTCTTCCGAGAGCGCCCGGCAGGCCTTCAGGCCGTCCCAGGTCAGCGGCACCTTGACCGTGACGTTCGGCGCGATCTTCGCCAGCGCGCGGCCTTCCGCGATCATGCCCTCGGCGTCGGTGGCGGCGACCTCGGCGCTGACCGGGCCGTCGACGACCTCGCAGATCTCCTTGATCACCTCGATGAACGGACGGCCGGTCTTGGCCACCAGGGATGGATTCGTGGTCACGCCGTCGAGCAGGCCGGTCTCGGCCAGGTCGCGGATTTCGTCCAGGTCAGCGGTATCGACAAAGAACTTCATGGTGGGCGCGTCCCCGTGGCAGCGAAAGGCCCCGAAAGGCCGGTTTCAGGCGGTGTTCGGGATACAGGCACAGGCCCGGGGTGTCCAGAGATGAGCGTGCCCGGCCTGTTCGCCGACAAGGATGCCGCAGCCGCCCCGTCCCGCGTGCGCGTGCTGCTCCCGCTGCCGTTGGCGGGTGCTTACGACTATCTGGTGCCTGATGGGGTGACACTCGCCCCCGGCGATCCGGTGCGCGTGCCGCTGGGTCCGCGCCATGTCGACGGCGTGGTCTGGACAGGTACGCCCGACGCCGCTGTGCCGGCGGGCAAGCTCAAGCCCGTGACCGCGCGTCTCGACGGACCGCCGCTGCCTCGCGACGTTCTGCGTTTCGTCGACTGGATGGCGGACTACACGCTGAGCGCGCCGGGACAGGTGCTGGCGATGGTGCTGCGCGGCCGGGGCGACGGGACGCAGCCGCGCCCGCGAATCGGCTGGACGCCCACCGGCAACGAGCCGGAGCGGATGACGCCCGCCCGCGCCCGCGTGCTGGAGGTCCTCAACGACGGCCCGCCCCGCACGGCGGCAGAACTCGCCGAGATCGCAGGTGTCGGCGCCGGCGTGGTGCGCGGTCTCGCGGATCAGGGTGTGCTCGCGCCCGTCGACCTCGACGCCGCGCCGCCCGTCCCGGCGCACGATGCAGGCAGCGGCCCGGCGCATCTCAACCCGGCGCAGGAGGCGGCGGCGGACCCGATCCGCAATGCCGTGCGGGCGCCCCGGTTCGAGGCCTTCCTGCTCGACGGCGTCACCGGGTCGGGCAAGACGGAGGTCTATCTGGAAGCCGTGGCCGAAGCGATCGCCGCAGGCCGCCAGGCGCTGATCCTGTTGCCGGAGATTGCGCTCACGCTGGCGCTTGCTGCGCGGATCGAGGCGCGCTTCGGCGCAGCGCCCCTGCAATGGCACTCGGACCTGCCCGCGAAGGAGCGCCGCCGCGTCTGGCGCGCCGTGCGCGGCGAGGACGGCGAGGCGCCGGCGCCCATCGTGATCGGCGCGCGCTCCGCGTTGTTCCTGCCGTTTGCCCGTCTCGGCCTGATCGTCGTCGACGAGGAGCATGACGGCGCCTTCAAGCAGGACGACGGCATCCGCTATCACGCCCGCGACATGAGCGTTGTCCGCGCGCGCGAGGCCGGGGTGCCGGTCGTGCTCGCCTCGGCCACGCCGTCGCTGGAAAGCCATGCCAATGCGGAGCGCGGGCGCTACACCCGCCTGCGCCTCGAAAGCCGGTTCGGCAGCGCGGGCATGCCTGCGGTAGAGGTCGTGGACATGCGCGCCGCCCCTCCAGGACGGGGGCAATGGCTGAGCCCGCGCCTGGCCGAGGCGGTCGCGCAGACGCTGGCGTGCGGGGAGCAGGCGCTGCTCTTCCTCAACCGGCGCGGCTATGCGCCGCTCACGCTCTGCCGGGCGTGCGGCCACCGCATGGGATGCCCCAATTGCTCGGCCTGGCTGGTCAGCCATCGTCTCGGCCGCCGCCTCGTCTGTCATCATTGCGGCTATTCCGCGCCGGAGCCGGAGACCTGCCCGGAGTGCGGCGCGGCGCACAAGCTTGCGCCCTGCGGCCCGGGCGTCGAGCGGATCGCGGAGGAGGCGGCGGCGCGTTTCCCC
>JAJLJT010000124.1:0-10428 GCA_033844555.1 Alphaproteobacteria bacterium
GTGGACCTGGAGCCGGCGATGACCCTCGTCACCGACCTCTTGAAGGGGCTTGGCGCGCTCCTCGGCGGCGGGGCGCTGTGGCTGCTGGAGCAGATCTTCCGCCGCCCGGGCACCGTCTGACCTGCCCCGTCGATAATCCGCCGCCCCGCACCGGCACGTCTCCCCTCACCTCTCATTGCATCGCAGAAGGATCTTCAGCCATGACCGTTTCGGATTTCGCATCCTCCGCCTCCTGGGGCTACTCACAGACCGCCGGCCTGCCGGCCGGCGAGTTCTCCGCCGCCTTCGCCGCCGAGGCGTCGGGGACGTCCGGGACGGCGCTCGTCGCGGGCAGGGGCCACTTCGTCTGCCGGGAAATGCTCGATATTCTCGAACAGGAACTGAGCGAGATCAGCGGCCAGATGGCGTTGGCGCGCGCTGCCCAGGAGAACGGGGATACGGAAACGATGCGCGGCCACCTGGAATATGTGCGCGACCTCGCCGCCGGTGCGGCCACGACCTGCACCTCGTTCGAAGCATATTGCGGAGGCGAGGCAGGGGGCCTGAGCCCGGCGGAGATCGCCTCGGCAAGACGCATGTGCCAGCAGATCGACATGCTCGGCCAACAGGCCGGCCAGATGCTCTTCGAACTCGACCAGAAGGGTGCGCGCGGCGTGAACCTTGAGCCGATGATGAACATGCTCTCGAACATAGTGGAGGGGCTGGGTGGGCTGGTTGCGGCCTTTGGCGGCGCACTCGGCTGGTTCCTCCAGCAACTTGTCCGCCGGCCCGGCGCGGTCTGACCTGCCCCGTCGACAGCCCTGCGCGGGCGGCCCGGCTGCCGCCGTCGCTTGTCACCGAAACCGGAAGAAAAGGGAGGATATCCGAACGATGATCGGGACCGGTTACAATGCATTCGCACCCGAAACCTTCGCACCGGAGGCGGGCGCGCCCGACACGGCCGCCTTCAGCATTCCGGCGGATGCGGCCGCGCCGCCGCCCCCCGCCGCCGAAGCACCCGTCACGGTCGCAGGTGTCGTTCCTGCGGACTCCCCGGCGAAGGCCTGTCTCGACGACATCACGGCCCTGCGCAACATCAAGGCCCGCATGGACCGGCTGGCCGAGGAACTGGCGAGGAGCGACCTTCCCCACGACAAGCGCACGACCAACAACCTGTTGAACGCCATCCAGCGGGAGGCCGCGGAAGGCGAGAAGCTCTGTGCACGCATCCAGCAGAACTGCGCCAACCTCGGCATCCCCCCCTCCGAGATGGGCAATGTCCACAATCTCTGCGACCGGATCAGAACCATGGGCCGCGCCGCGCAGGAGCAGCAGGACGCCATGAACAAGGGGCTGAACTTCGACCTCGGCGCCGTCACCGACGCCATCGGCGACGTCGGCGGCGCGATCGCGGGCGCCGTGCTGATGATCCTGTCGTTCCTGTTCGGCGGACGGCCGCAAGGCGCGTTCTAGAGCGCGAGCGCACGCCCCTCGCGCAGCACTTCCTCCGCGGCCGCCGTGTAGCGTTCCGGGCGGTCGTGGAGGACAAGGCCGGGCAACAGCCGCAGGGGCGTGCGCACGCCCTTGCGCGCCCGCAGGATGACGCGCTTGGCCGGCAGGTCCGCGGCGGGCCAGAGCGGAAAGACCGCGACCCCGCCGAAGCCGGGGGCAATCGCCGCCAGCGCCTCGTCCAGGCGCTCCGCCCTGAAGATCAGCGTCAGGTGTCCGCGCGGGCGCACGAAGCGAGCCGCGCGCGCGATCCATCCGCCCATGCCGAGCGGCCCGTCGCTGCGGGCGCGCGCACGCACCGGGTCGGGCGCGGCGGGCCCCTTCGCCGGGTCGAAGAAGGGCGGGTTCGTCATCACCTCGTCGAAGGCGTTGGGCGCGATGCCGCCCGCATCCCCGCCCAGGTCGCCGCAGACCGCCGTCATCTGAGCCGTCCAGCCGTTCGCCGCCGCGTTCCCGCTGGCGAGGGCCGCCAGCGCCGGCTCGATCTCCAGCCCGGTGACCGACACGCCGTCCGCGCCGGCGTCCCGGGCGCGCGCCAGCACCGCAAGCCCCGCCGTGCCCACGCCGCAACCGGCGTCGAGCACGCGCAGCGGCCTCCCGGCCTCCGGCAAAGGCACGGCCGCCGCGAGAAACAGGGCATCGCTGCCCGCCCGCAAGCCTCCGCGCGGCTGGCGCAGGCGCACGCGCCCGCCCATCAGCAGATCCTCGGTCAGGTCAGGCGCCGCTGTCACCGGCCATCTCCCCGGCAAGCCCTGCCTCGCGCAGCAGCATCCGGGCGCGCGGCGCATCCTCGTCGACCACCGCGATCCGCCTTGGAATGACGCCGATGGAGCCTTCGACCACGCTCATGTGCGTGTCGAGGACGAGCGGTTCGATCCCCGCCTGGCGCAGCGTGTCCACCGCAAAAGACAAGGTGACGGGATCGTTCGTGCGGATCAGCTCGATCATCTGCCTGTTTCTCCGATCGCCCGTTTTCCGGATGGATTCCGCTTCCGTCGGCTTCCGCTGCGTCACCTTGCCCTGCCGGAACCCCGCCGCCGGCACACCGGGCACACTTGATTCCGCGCACATCTCGTCCCTATGGTGCAGCCATATCAAACGGGGCAGCGAAGGAACATCCCTTGGGTCTGGCAGATGCAGCGCAGACGACGCGCGGGCAGAATCGGTCGGCATCGCCGATCGACCGGCTCATGGCGCTCGTCGCCGGCGACATGGAGGCGGTGAACGCGCTGATCGGCGAGCGCATGCGCTCCGGCGTGCCGATGATTCCCGACCTTGCGGGCCATCTCATCAACTCCGGCGGCAAGCGGCTGCGTCCCATGCTGACGCTGGCGGCCGCGCGGCTCTCCGGTTATTCCGGCCAGGACCATGTGAAGCTGGCCGCGACCGTGGAGTTCATCCACACCGCCACCCTGCTGCACGACGATGTCGTCGACGGCAGCGACATGCGCCGGGGCAAGGCTGCGGCCAACATCCTGTGGGGCAACAAGCCCAGCGTGCTGGTCGGCGACTTCCTGTTCTCGCGCGCCTTCCAGCTGATGGTCGAGACGGGCTCGCTGCGCGTCCTCGACATCCTGTCGAACGCCTCCGCCGTGATCGCGGAGGGCGAGGTGATGCAGCTCACCACCACCAACAACATCGCCACGACCGAAGACATCTACATGCAGGTGATCGCGGCCAAGACGGCGGCCCTCTTCGCCGCCGCGACCGAGGTCGGCGCGGTGGTCGCCGGCCTGCCGGAGGAGAAGGCGGCCGCGCTCGCCACCTATGGCCGCAGCTTCGGCATCGCCTTCCAGCTGATCGACGACGTGCTGGACTATGGCGGCACGTCGGAGGCGCTCGGCAAGTCCGTGGGCGACGACTTCCGGGAGGGCAAGGTCACGCTGCCCATGCTCCTCGCGCACGCGCGCGGCACGGCCGAGGAAAAGGCCTTCTGGACCCGCGTCGTGACCCCGGCGCAGCAGCGCGACGGCGACCTGGCACGCGCAATCGGCCTGATGCAGGGTCATGGCGCGCTCGCCGACACGGTGAAGACGGCGCGCGCCCACGGCGAAACCGCGAAGCGGGCGCTCGATGGCTTCCCCGACGTGGCGGAACGCCAGGTGCTCCTCGATATCGTCGATTTCTGCGTCGAACGCGCCTATTAGGCCCCGCTCTTCAGGCCCCCACGGCGCCCGCCGCGGCCCAGCCGCGCGCACCGAAGCGCGCCTGAAGCGCCTCAGCCGCAGCCCGCGCCGCGCTCTCGGCGAGGAACAGCCCGAACACCGTCGCCCCGCTTCCCGACATGCGGGCGCACCTGCAGCCGGGCTGCGCGGCCATCGCGGCGTGCGTCTCGCCGATCTCCGGCGCCAGTGCGCTTGCCGGGCCCTCGAGGTCGTTGCGGGTCTGCGCGAGCCAGGCGAGAAAGGCCTCCGCCGCGTCCCAACCGCCCCCGGGGATCGCCGGAAGCGGCGGATTGTCCGCCGACGCGAGCGCCTTGAAGACCGGCCCGGTCGGCACGGCCACGCCCGGATTGGCGAGCGCGAGCCACAGGCCCCCCGGCAGTGCGACCGGGTCCAGCACCTCCCCCACCCCGCGCATGCGCGCAGGACCTCCGCCAAGGCACACCGGCACGTCGGCGCCGAGCGTTAGCGCGATGCCGCTCCTGCCGAGTGCGGCGCGGTCGAGCCCCCACACCTCCGCCAGCGCATCCATGGCTGCGGCGGCATCTGCCGAGCCGCCGCCGATCCCGGCCTCCGCCGGCAGATGCTTGTCGAGTACGATGGCGACGGGGCCGGCCGCATGCCCGGCGCCCCGCGCCCAGGCCCGCACGGCGTCCCGCGCCCTCAGGACCAGGTTGCCGGTTCCCTGCGGCACGGATTGCGCACGCGGCCCCGTCACCGCGAAACCGTCCATTTCCGAGGCCGTGACCGTCAGCCGGTCCGCCACCCCGTCCGCAAAGACGACGAGACTGTCCAGCAGGTGATAACCGTCGCCGCGCCGCCCGGTGACGTGCAGCGCCAGATTGACCTTGGCGCGCGCGGCACGCACCACCCCGGCAAGGCCGCCCTGCGACACGCTTCGCTCAGTCCGCACCGGTCGCCGCGGTTTCCGTATCCCGTTTGCTCTCGCGCTCCGACTTCTCGACCGCGTCGAGGCCCAGGGCGATCTTGCGCTCGATACGGTCGCGCGCGGTGTCCTCCGGCTCGAGCGCCAGCGCGTGGTTCCACTGGAACCGCGCTTCGAGCTTGCGCCCCACCTTCCAGTAGGCATCCCCCAGATGGTCGTTGATGACCGGATCGTGCGGCGCGAGGGAGATCGCGCGTTCGAGGTGCAACACCGCCGCATCGTAATTGCCGAGCCGGTATTCGGCCCAGCCGAGGCTGTCGATGATGTAGCCGTCGTCGGGCCGTTGCTCGACCGCGCGCTCGACCATCTCGATGGCCTTCTCGAGGTGCAAACCCTTGTCGATCCAGCTGTAGCCCAGGTAGTTCAGCACCAGCGGCTGGTCCGGATTAAGCTCCAGCGCGGTGAGGAAATCCTTCTCCGCGCGGTCCCATTCCCCGGCCCGTTCGAGCGCGACGCCGCGCGAATAATAGATCGACCAGTCGCGCGGCACCGGCGTCAAGATCATGGCGATGGCGGCGTCGTAGTGCACGATGGAATCGGCGAACCGCTCCCGCGCGCGCAGGATGTTGGCGAGGGCGAGGTGCGGCTCGCGCTGCGCGGGTTGCGCATCGGCAAGGCCGCGCAACAGGGCCTCGGCCTCGCTCACCCGGTCGAGTTCGTCGAGCGCGTAAGCCTTGCGCAGGATGGCGTGCCAGCGCAGCCGCGACTCCAGCGGCACTCCTTCGTAGAGCGCCACGGCCGTTTCCCAGCGCCCCGCGTTCTCCAGCACCTCCGCGAGAACGATCTGGGCGAGCGGAAACCCCGGCCGGATATAGCGCGCCAGGTTCAGGTAGACGGGCGCCGTCTCCGCGCCCCGGTCCTGCGCAAGCGCCGCGCCGATCGAGAACATCACTTCCGCCGCGCCAGCCGCCGCGTCGGGAACGGCCCGGTCGAGCGTACCGCCCTCCTCGAGCCGGTCGAGCGCGGTCGACACGATGAAGTCGCCGGCGTGCCGCTCCGCCAGGTCGCGCAGGAGCGCCAGCGCCTTCGCTTTCTGCCCGCCGGCCTGCAACTCGGCCGCGAAAGCGACCGCGGCACGGCCGCTCAGCGCCGTATTGAGCGCGATCGCGTCGGAGAAGGCCGCTTCCGCCGTCTCCGTATCGCCAATGGCCACAGCGACCAGCGCCCGGTGATAGTCGCGGAAGAACTCGAACGCCGGGCGGCCCGAAAGCTTGTCGAGTTCCGCGAGCGCTGCGGCCCCGTCGCCGGCCCCGGCCGCGATCCACGCCTTGAGGAGACCCGCCACGAGCGCGTTGAACGCGCCCGCGGGCGCCGTGTCGAGAAGCTCGCGCGCCGCCTCGGGCCGTCCGGCGCGGACATGATCGGCGACCAGGGCGAGGGAGGCGAAGGCGTGCTGCGGCTCCTCCTCGACGACGCGCGGCGCGAGCGCCAGCGCATCCGCCACGCGGCCGTCGCTCAGCAGCATGGTGAAGGCGCGCTCGCGCAGAACCGGGTCGGAGGGGTCGAGCGCCATTGCGGCGCGGAAATGATCCGCCGCCGCGCTCAGATCGTTGGCCATCCGGGCATGGCGCGCCGCCAGATAACTGCCGAGCAGCGTCGGGCGCGGCTCCGCCGCCGGTCCCGGCTTGGAGGCCCCCCGCACCTCTGTCTCGGCGAGCGCGGCCGGCGCCGGAAGGACGCCCGACAGGGACGCGGCAAGGACGAGTGCAATGGCTGACGTGCGTGGCTTCATGCGCATCTCCCGGTTCGAGAGGACAGCGTAAGACCCCCTCTCTTCCTAAGGAATGAACAAATCCGGGCAAAGGCAAGGCATCCGGCCGGGAAAAAACCCCGCGAAGCGCTCTCCGCGGGGTTTTCTGCAGGTGCGGCCAGGCGGCAGGCGCCTCACATGTTCGGATAGGTCGGACCGCCGCCGCCCTCGGGCGTGGCCCAGTTGATGTTCTGTGCCGGGTCCTTGATGTCGCAGGTCTTGCAGTGGACGCAGTTCTGCGCATTGATCACGAAGCGGTCCTCGCCGCTCGCCTCGTCCTTCACGAACTCGTAGACGCCCGCCGGGCAGTAGCGCTGGCTGGGGCCTGCGTAGACCGGCAGGTTCTTCTGCACCGGGATCGCGGGATCCTTGAGCTGCAGGTGGATCGGCTGGTCTTCCTCGTGGTTCGTGCCGGAGAAGGACACGTTCGTCAGCCGGTCGAAGGAGATCACGCCGTCGGGCTTCGGATAATCGATCGGCTTGAATTCCGAGGCGGGCTTGAGACACGCATGGTCCGGCTTGCCGTGCTTCATCGTCCCGAACAGGGAGAAGCCGAAGATGTCGTTCGTCCACATGTCGAGGCCGCCCAGCGCCAGCCCGCCCACGAGGCCGAACTTCGACCACATCGGCTTCACATTGCGCACCTTCTTCAGGTCCTTGTAGACGGACGAGCCGCGATAGGCCTCCTCGTACGTCTCGAGCGTGTCGCCCTCGCGCCCCTCGGCGATGGCGGCGAACGCGCTTTCGGCAGCGAGCATGCCCGTCTTCATCGCGTTGTGGCTGCCCTTGATGCGCGGCACGTTCACGAAACCCGCCGAGCAGCCGATCAGCACGCCCCCGGGGAACGCCAGCTTCGGCACGGACTGGAAGCCGCCCTCGGTGATCGCGCGCGCGCCATAGGCGATGCGCCGTCCGCCCTCCAGCACCGGCTCGATCAGCGGGTGATGCTTGAAGCGCTGGAACTCCTGATACGGCGAGAGATATGGGTTCTCGTAGTTCAGATGGACCACGAAGCCGATGGACACCAGATTGTCCTCGAGGTGGTACATGAACGAGCCGCCGCCCGTTTTGGTGCCCAGCGGCCAGCCCATGGTGTGCGTGACCTGGCCCTGGCGGTGGTTATCCGGCTTGACCTCCCAAAGCTCCTTCAGGCCGATGCCGAACTTCTGCGGGTCGCGCCCGTCCGACAGGTTGAATTCCGAGATGAGGCGCTTGGCGAGCGAGCCGCGCACGCCCTCCGCGACCATCACGTACTTGCCGTTCAGTTCCATGCCCGGCTGGTAGTCGCCCTTGTGGCTGCCGTCGCGGGCGATGCCCATGACGCCCGCCACCACGCCCTTGACCGAGCCGTCCTCGCGGTAGACGAGGTCGGAGGCGGCGAAGCCCGGATAGATCTCGACGCCCAGCGCCTCGGCCTGTTCGGCGAGCCAGCGGCAGACATTGCCCAGCGACACCGCGTAATTGCCATGGTTCGACATGAGCGGGGGCATGACGAAATTGGGGATGCGGACCGCGCCCTCGACGCCCAGCATGTAGAAGCGGTCGTCGGTCACGGGCGTGTTGAGCGGCGCGCCCTTCTCCTTCCAGTCCGGGATCAGCTCGTTGAGCGCGACCGGGTCGACGACGGCGCCGGAGAGGATGTGCGCGCCGACCTCGGCCCCCTTCTCCAGCACGCAGACCGAAAGCTCGGTCTCCGCCTCCGCGGCAAGCTGTTTCAGGCGGATCGCGGCCGAAAGACCGGCAGGCCCCGCGCCGACGATCACCACGTCATAGTCCATCGCATCGCGCTCGACCGCTTCGGTCATGACCCTGCACCCCCTCTCGTTCATGTCGCGTTTGCCGGAACCGGCCCGCATCGCCGGGCGGAGTTGTCTGCCCACCTGCCCGGCACGTCGCGTGGTCTATCTGGCTAAAGCGGGATGGGCGTTTGGTCAATGCGCAGGCGCGCGCGCGGGTTCCCGGCAGCCATGCGGCCGTGCGGGGATGGCAGCGCCAAACGGCCTGCGCTAAGGTCTTCGCGTCAGACGACGCTCATCTCGAGGAAGGAGACCATTCATGGCCGGATCCAGTGCCGATCTTCACGCCCCGCGCGACCGCCTGAGCAAGGAAACGCTCGCCATGCACCAGGCCATCGTGTCCATCATGGAAGAACTCGAAGCCGTCGACTGGTACCGCCAGCGCGCCGACGACTGCGACGATCCGGAGCTGAAGGCCATCCTGCTGCACAACATGCGCGAGGAGATGGAGCACGCCGTCATGGTCATGGAGTGGATGCGCCGGAACAACGCGGACTTCGCGAAGTATCTGAAGGAATTCCTCTACACCGACGGCGACATCGTCGATCACTGACGACTGAGATGCGGCGCGGCAGACGTGGATTCCGGGCTCTCCCGAACGCAAGGTGAAGACCTCGCCGATCTGATCTGGCAGATCGAGATGGGGGCGGACGAATGTGTCTCGGACGCACCCTGCGACTGGTTTTCGCTTGCCGCAAGCGAGGTCGCCTCCAGTCCGTCGCCGCCTCCGCACACCCCCGCCCGGCCCGCGCGGCAAGCACCGCCGCCCAACACGGCGCCGGTCCCACGGCCGCAAGCCCCGATCCTCGGCACGGAGACGGCGGCCGCCAGCGCCAGCGAGGCCGCGGCGGCCTGCGCCACGCTCGACGCGTTGCGCGATGCACTCGCGGCCTTCGAGGGATGCCCGCTCAAGGCGACCGCGCGCAATCTCGTCTTCTCCGACGGCAATCCGGAGGCGCGCGTCATGGTCGTGGGCGAGGCGCCGGGGCTGGAGGAAGACCGCGAGGGCCGCCCCTTCGTCGGCCGGTCGGGACAATTGCTCGACCGCATCCTCGCATCCATCGGGCTTTCCCGCGGAGCGGAGGATCCCTCGCACGGCGTCTTCATCTCGAACGTCATTTTCTGGCGGCCGCCCGGCAACCGCAAGCCGACGGAAGCCGAAACGGCGGCCTGCCTGCCGTTCATCCGGCGCGCCATCGCGCTGGCCGGCCCGGACATCCTCGTGCTCGCGGGTGCAACGCCCGCGCAACAACTGCTCGGCACGACCGAAGGCATCACGCGGCTGCGCGGCCGCTGGAAGACTTACGACACGGGGACACGCCAGATCCCGTGCCTGCCGACGCTGCACCCGGCCTATCTTCTTCGGACCCCTTCGGCGAAGCGGCTCGTCTGGTCCGACATGCTGTCCCTGAAGGCGAAGCTTTCACTCTGATCTTCGTGTCATTTGCTGACACTTCGAGTCAAAATTTGTTAACCATAAATACCTGATTGCACTATTACGTTTCTTTATGATACATTCCTCTCGTGTCCGTGGCTGGATCTTTGTCAGAGGAGTGCTGGGGAATGGGTAGCCCGCTTAACTCGTCCGGGATTGACGCAAAGTTCGATGAGATCGCCGGCGACGACGGTGTCATGACCTTCTGGGAACTGGCTTTGGCCGTTCACCGGGACGACAAGCTCGAAAAAGTTGTCGGCAATGGCGACGGCTGGTTCAGCTGCTGGGAGGCCAAGCGGCTGTACTGGGACGTGATGAACGGCTGGAACATCAACGAGGATCGCGTCCGCGACATCCTGGCCGAAGCCGGCTATGGCGACATGGAAGACGTGGGCGAGCAGTGCTGCCCGCCCTCGCCCTGCTGCACCACGGGGACCGACGGCGAGGCTGGCGACGCCACCGACATGACGCTCGGCGGCAATCCGCCGGCAGCCGGCACGGGCGGCGGCTGCGGCACGTGCGGCGACACCGCCGCCGGGGCCGTGCCGGACCGCGCCGCGGTCATGGACGATGTGCTCGACCACCTGTCCGACGACGAGCAGGTTTCGTTCGCGGAGTTCCAGGGCCTCTACGGCAAGCACGGAGACGGCTCCATGTCCGCCGAAGACCTGCGGGACGCCTACAACGGCCTCGACAGCTTCGATGCGGAGAGCGTCACAGATGGCCTGATGCAGGCGTGCGGTGCGGACTGCGCCTTCATGGACGACCTGCTCGATCTGCTGGCGGACGATGGGCAGGTAACCTTCGCCGAATTCAAGGCCCTGATCGCCAAGCATGGCGGATCGGACATG
>JAJLJT010000125.1:0-3496 GCA_033844555.1 Alphaproteobacteria bacterium
GCCGACATGAGGTCGAGCGTGTCCAGGCCCTCGTGCCGTCCGAAGGACGTGTCGCCCACGCCCGCGATCCATGCCGTCGTCACCTGATCCCCCCGTTGCACGGGCTTTCGCGCCCGTCTTGCTTCTTCCGGTGTCCTGTCCGGGCGGTATCGTTGCCCGATCGTCCCGGCGCATCAATGGCTTTCGGGGCTTCGCATGGATGGAATGCGCCCCCGGCATCGGGCCGGGGCGCGGACGCGGGCCGGTCACGGGCTGGCCAGGGGGACGGTGCGCCTGTATCGTGGCGGGGCGCCTGAAGCCCGCCCGCATGGTGCGGGGGCGCACAGGCAAGAGGGGACGAGAAATGACCGAAGCCCTTTCCCGGGGGCGCCGGTTGCGTGGTCTGCCCCCGGTTATCCGATTGTCCGCAGTCGTTGCCCTGGCCATGACGCTTGGCCTTTCTGCGCTGGGCGCCGCCGCGCCCGCGCACGCGCAAGGAAGCGGTGGCCCGCCGGTGACGGGGCAACTCGTTCATGTCGAGGGAGAGGTCGCGCTGCTGCGCCGCAGTGGCCAGGCCCCCGCCGTGGTCGGCACCGCCGTGCATCGCGGCGACCGGATCAGCACCGGCGCGGCCGGGCGCGCGGAAATCCTGTTCCTCGACGGCGCGCGGCTGCGCGTGGGCCATGACAGCATGCTGCACCTGACCGGCGCGCGCCGGGGTGCCGCGCCGCGCGGCGGCGGCCTCGTCCGCCTGTTCGAGGGCGTGGTGCGCATGGTGATTGACGCGCGCGCGCCCTCCGCGCACGCGGTGGCGACACCGACGGCGATTGCGGCGGCCCGCTCCACCGCCTGGCTCGTGCTTGCGGAGCGGGACACGAGCGCCGTGTTCGTCAGCGCGGGCAAGGTGGAGGTGCGGGGCCTCGCGGGGGGCGCGTCCGTCGTCCTCGCCCAGGGCGAGGGCACCGACGTGCCGGCGGGGCAGCCGCCGCAGCCGCCCAAGCGCTGGGGACAGAAGCGCATCGACGCCGCGCTCGCCCGGCTCGGTCTCGGGCCCGTGCCCGAACGGCAATGATCCGGGCGCTGGCGGCGGGGCTCCTGGCGGCGCTCGCCGCCGCCGCCGTCCTTCCGGTCCGGGACCGGGTGCCGGTGCTGGCGGAGGTCGAGGAGATGACGCTCGACTGGCGCTTCCGCCTGCGCGGCCCGCTGACGCCGGGCGGCGGCGTGCTGGTCGTGATGATCACCGACGAGACGGCCGCGGCCGAGGGCGGCTGGCCCTTGCCGCGCGACGTGCTGGCGCGCGCGGTGACCGCGCTGCGCGAGGCGGGCGCGGCGGCCA
Organism: Alphaproteobacteria bacterium; assembly: GCA_033844555.1. Lineage (GTDB taxonomy): Bacteria > Pseudomonadota > Alphaproteobacteria > Futianiales > Futianiaceae > Futiania. The sequence goes on from JAJLJT010000125.1 coordinate 1,316, forward strand.
TCGGCCTCGACCTGCTGCTGGTCGACCGGGACGGCCGGGCGGCGGCCGACGCCATGCTGGCGGACGCGCTGGCCACGCCGGAGACCGCCGTGATCGCGGTGGCGGCGGAGGCCGGCAAGGCGTCCGCGCTTTCGCCCGGCGAGAGCGCCGGCCTGCTGGCCGCGTCCTACGACACGGTCTACTGGCCCGCCGGGACGCCGCGCACGCCGGTGGAGGCCGCGCCCGTGTCCTTCCTGCTGCCGCAGGCGCCGTTCCGGGACGCGGCGCGCCTGGGTCACGTCATGCTGGACCTCGGAACCGGCGGGCAGCCGAGGGCGATGCGGCTTGCCGTGCCGCTGGGCGCGAGTTTCGTTCCCGCGTTGCCGGTGGAGCTTGTCCGCATGGCGAAGGGCGGGTCTCCCGCCGGGGTGACCGTCCTGCCGGGCGAGGGGATCGACCTCGGCGGCGTGCGGCTGGAGGCCGCGCAGGACTTCCGCGCCGGGATCAACCTGCTGGGCGGCGCGGGGCATATCGAGACGGTCACGCTGCACGCCCTGCTCGACGGCGCGGTCGATACGGAACGCATCGCCGGGCGCGCGGTGCTGATCGGGACCGACGTGGCGGCCGTGGGCGACAGTTTCGCCACGGCCTTCGCGCCGGACGTGACGGGCGTGGAGGTGCTGGCGACCGTCACCGACAACCTTCTGACCGGGCGCGCCCTGCGCGACGGGGCGACGGCGATGGCGCTCGGCCTCGCGGCGATTTTCGCGGGCGCGGTGCTGGCTGCGGCGGCCGGCTGGTGGCTGCCCGGGCGCTGGGCGGCGCTGGCGGCGGGCGTGCTGATCCTCGCGGAGGGGGCGGCGGCGCAGATGGCGTTCGCGGGCGCACACCTGGCCGTGCCGGTCGTGCTGCCCGCGCTTGCGACCGCGCTGGGGGCGGGCGGGGCCGCGGGTCTCGCCGCCGTGGGGCGCGCGCGGGGAGGGCCCGCGCGGCCCGCGCGCGAGGGGCGTCAGGTGGCGACGATCATGTTCGTGGACATGGCAGGCTCGACGGCGCTGGCCGAAAGCGCGGCCTCGGACGTGGCGGTCGACCGGCTGCGCCGCTTTCACCGGATGACGGAGCAGGCCGTGCGCGCCGCGGGCGGGCGGGTCGAGAAATACATGGGCGACGGGGCGATGGCGGTCTTTCCGCAGAACGGGGGCGCGGTGTCGTCCCCGGTTGCGGCCCTGACCGCCGCGCGGCGTCTCTGCCGCCAGGTGGAGGGCTGGAACGCGGTCGAGACGAAGCGGGGCGCGGCGCCCGTGCGCATCCGGATCGGCGTCCACGCGGGGCCCGTGACGGTGGCGCGGCTGGGCGGCGACGACCTGCCCGACGTTACGCCGACGGGCGACACGGTCAATGTCGCAAGCCGGCTGGAGGCGCTGGCGAAGGAAGAAGGCGCCGTCATCGCCATCTCCGACACGGTCGCGGCGGAGGCGCAGGGACACCCGCGCGCCCGCCGCCTGCTGAAGGGCTTCGAGGAACTGCCGCCGCGGCAGATCCGCGGCCGGCAGGGGCTGGTCGCCGTCTGGGTGCGCCGCGAGGGGTGAGGGCCGCCCTCAGCGGCCGCCGGGGTACCAGGCGGGCTTGCGTTTCTCGAGGAAGCTGTCGAGCCCCTCGGTCGCCTCCGCGCCCGTGCGCGTGCGGGCATGAAAATGCGACAGCCGGTCGGACAGGGCGGCGTCCACGAGCGCGTGTCCGAACTCCAGCGCCAATGACTTGGTGCCCGCGATCGCCTCCGGCCCCGCCATGAGGAAGGCGTCGATCACGGGCGCGGCGGCGGCGTCGAGCCCGCCTTGCGCGCACACCTCGTCGACGAGGCCCACCTCGCGGGCGCGGGCTGCGCCGAACCGCTCGCTGGAGAGCGCATAGCGGCGCACGTTCTTCAGCCCCATGCGCGCGACGAGCTGCGGCAGGATCGGGGTGGGGACGAGGCCCCAGCGCGTCTCGGTGATGGCGAAGATCGCATCCTCCGACGCGATCACCACGTCGCAGGCCGCGACCATGCCGGTGCCGCCGCCGAAGCAGCCGCCGTGGACGAGCGCGACCGTGGGCTTGGGCAGTTCGTTCAGCCTGCGCACCGCCTCTGTCGTGCCGCGGGAGATGGCGAGGTTCTCCTCCAGCGTCAGGTCCTGGTTGGCGCGCACCCAGCGCAGGTCGGCG
>JAJLJT010000126.1:0-12707 GCA_033844555.1 Alphaproteobacteria bacterium
CTGTGGGGCGCAGCGGCTGCGGGCGCCACCGCCACGGCACTTGCCCTGCATCCGCGTAACCGGACGGCGGCAGCGCGGGCGGAGCGCTCGAGCCGCGTCTTCCTCGCGACGCTCGGTCACGAGGTGCGCACGCCGCTCAACGGTATGACCGGTATGACCGGCCTCCTGCTCGACACCGACCTGACGCCCGAGCAACGGACCTATGCCGAGGCAGCGCAGGAGTCGGCGGAGGCGCTGTCGACCCTTCTCGAAGACCTTCTCGCCTTCTCAGGCCTCGCCGACGGGCAACGCTTCACGCTCGCCCGCGCGGAGTTCGACCTGATGCGGACCGTGCAGAGCGCGGTCGAGATGCTGGAGCCGCGCGCCTATGCCAAGGGGCTGGAGCTTGTCTCCGTGATCGAGCCGGACGTCCCGCGCACGCTTGTCGGAGACGGGCCGCGGCTGCGCCAGGTGCTGCTCAACCTGGTCGACAACGGCATCAAGTTCACCGAGCGTGGCGGCGTCGTCGTGCACATCGGCGTCGCCCGGGACGATGGCCCGCCCGCACTTGCGACCACGCCGCTGCTCGAAGGCCAGATGCGCCTCGCGATCCGGGTCGAGGACACCGGCCTCGGCCTCACCGAGGACGTGCGGGCGCGAATCTTCGACGATTTCTTCCAGGCGGACGCCGGGTATGACCGCAGCTTCGACGGCCTGGGCCTGGGCCTGTCGATCAGCCGCCGCATTCTCGAAGCCATGGGCGGGGCGATCATGGTCGAACCGCGCAAGACCGGCGGCAGCCGGTTCCGCGCCACCGCGATCCTCGGCGGCACACCCGCCGAACGCCCGGGCCGCGGTGCGCTATCGCGGACCCATGTCCTGGTCGCGAGCGATTCGCCCGTGTTGCGGGCCGGGCTGCGCGGACAACTGGCCGCGCTCGAAGCGGGCCGCGGCGATGGCGTAGCGGTCGCCGACATGGACCGCGCCATCGCCCAGGCCTATGCCCATCATGGCGGCTACGACGTGCTGCTGCTCGACGTCGCCGGGCGCAGCCGGGAAGAGGCCGGGTACATGATCGACCGCGCGCGCGGGGCTGCACGGCGGGACGCCGAACTCGTGATCCATGCGCTCGTCTCGCCGGGGGAGCGCGACGACCTCTCGTGGATCGGGCGCGCGGGCTTCGACGGCTATCTCGTCAAGCCGGTCAGGCAGCAGGCGCTGGCGCGCAGGCTGGGAATCGAACCGGAGAGGACGACGCACGCACCCCATGCCGGCGGGCCTTCGCACGCGCCCCGGCCCATGTCGATCCTGCTGGCCGAGGACAACCAGATCAACGCGCTGCTCTCCCGGACGCTGCTGGAGCGCGAGGGTCACACGGTTGCGCATGCCGTCAACGGCGCCGATGCCGTCGAACAGGCGGGCGCGGGCGACTTCGACCTGATCCTGATGGACCTGCAGATGCCGCGGCTCGACGGGTTCGAGGCGACGCGCCGGATCCGCCGGATCCCGGGCCCGCGGGGCCGCGTGCCCATCATCGCGCTGACCGCGAACGGCGACGAGGCCGATCGCGCGCGCTGCCTTGCGGCGGGGATGACCGATCACCTGTCCAAGCCGATGGACCGTCAGACGTTCAAGGCCGCGCTGGCCCGCGCGGCCCCGCACGCCGCCTAGCCAATCCCCCCACAAAAGTGTCATATTCATCGCGGAATTTGAGCCAAGAGGGTCAAGCTGCGAGGAATGTGTGCGCAACGCCAGCCAATTGCTGCGCCGGGTGACGGCGTCGGCTTCGAGCAAGCCTAGCGGGCGCCCGGACTCCGTGCGTATCCTTGCCACATCCGGCCCGCTGGCCGTGCGCCTGGCCGTCAGCCAAGCGGAGGTCGAGGCCGCGCAACGCCTGCGCTACACGGTGTTCTACGAGGAGATGGCCGCCAGCCCGAGCGCGGAGATGGCGGCGACACGCCGCGACTTCGACCGATACGACGGCTTTTGCGACCATCTGCTCGTGATCGACGAAGATGCCGCGACCCCGGAGGGGCGTGTCGTCGGCACCTATCGCCTGCTTCGGCACGAGGTCGCCAAGCGCAACGGCGGCTTCTACTCCGCCGACGAGTACGACTTGACACCGTTGCTCGAGAAGGCCGCGCACGGACTGTCGCTGATGGAACTCGGCCGGTCCTGCGTGGCGCGGCCGTACCGGACGAACGCGACGATCCAGCTGCTCTGGCGCGGCATCACGGGCTACATGTTCGAGCATGGGGTCGACGTGATGTTCGGCTGCGCCTCGCTCGCCGGCACCGATCCGGACAAGCTGGCCTTGCCGCTGTCGTTCCTGCATCACGAGTTCCTGGCGCCTGCCGACTGGCGCGTGCGCGCGCTGGATGCGCGCTACGTCCCGATGGACCGGATGCCCAAGGAAGAGATCGACCTGAAATCGGCGCTGAACTGCCTGCCGCCCCTCATCAAGGGCTATCTCCGGCTCGGCGCCTATATCGGGGACGGGGCGGTCGTGGACCACCAGTTCGGGACGACCGACGTCTTCATCATCCTGCCGGTCGACCGGATTCCCGAACGGTATTACAGCCATTTCGACCGCGACGGCGCGGCGGCCCGGGAACGCGGCTGAGGCGAACCGCGAGGGTAGGGCCGGACCGGCCCTACCCTGGCGGTCTGTGCCGGCTCAGGACACCTCGTAGGCTGTAAGCGCCGCCAGGTTGACAAGATCCGACACGGTCGCACCCATTCGGGCCACCTGGACCGGCCGTTCCAGCCCGATCAGCAGGGGCCCGATCAGCGTCGCACCGCCCAGCTTCTGCAACAGCTTGGTGGAGATCGCGGCGGAATGGATCGCCGGCATGATAAGCACGTTCGCGGAATCGGTCAGCCGCGAGAACGGGTAGAGCTTGCGCATCATGTCCGCGTCGAGCGCGACGTCGGCCGACATCTCGCCGTCGAACTCGAAATCGACGCCCTGGTCCTCCAGCCATTGCACGGCCTCGCGCATCTTCTCCGCGCGCTCGCCCGAGGGGTGCCCGAAGGTCGAGTAGCTGAGGAAGGCCACGCGCGGCTCGAACCCCAGCCGCCGGGCAACCTCGGCAGCCTGGATCGCGACGGTCGAGAGCGTGCGCGAATCCGGCATCTCGTTCACCAGCGTGTCGGCGACGAGCACGGTGCGGCCGCGCGAAATGGCCAGCGTGACTCCCATCAGGCGACGGCCCCGCATCGGGTCCATCACCTTGCGCACGTCTTCCAGCGCGACCGAGGTGTTACGGGTGACGCCCGTGACCATGCCGTCGGCGTCGCCGCAGGCAACCATCAGCGCGCCGAACACGTTCCGATCCTGGTTCACCAGCCGCTGACAATCCCGGTAGAGGTGGCCGCGCCGGCGCAGCCGCTCGTAGAGGAAGTCGGTGTAGCGGGCATTGTCGGCCGAGAGCCGGGCATTGTGGATCTCGAACTCCTCCGGCCGGTCGACGCCGATCTGCTCCATCACCGCGCGCACCGTCTCCTCGCGCCCGACGAGCACGGGCGTACCGAGGCCGGCATTGCGGAACGAAACCGCGGCGCGGATCACGGTTTCCTCCTCGCCCTCGGCAAAGACGATGCGCTTCGGATTGCGCTGCACCTTGGAGATGATGCCCTGGAGCGAGGCCGCAGTGGGGTCGAGGCGCGCGGCGAGCGACGCCTCGTACGCCTCCATGTCGACGATGGGCTTGCGCGCGACGCCCGTCTCCATCGCGGCGCGGGCGACTGCGAGCGGCACCTTCTGGATCAGGCGCGGATCGAAGGGTACCGGAATGATGTAGCCTGGGCCGAACCGTGGCCGCGGCCCCGGATAGGCCAGCGCCACCTCGTCCGGCACGTCCTCGCGCGCGAGTTCCGCCAGCGCGCGGGCCGCCGCGATCTTCATCGCGTCGTTGATCGTCGTCGCCCGGACGTCCAGCGCACCGCGAAAGATGTAGGGAAAGCCCAGGACATTGTTGACCTGGTTGGGGTAGTCGGACCGTCCGGTGGCGACGATCGCGTCAGGGCGCACCTCGTGCACGTCCTCCGGCGTGATCTCCGGATCGGGGTTCGCCATGGCGAACAGGATCGGGCGGTCGGCCATGCTGGCGACCATTTCCTGCGTGACGGCCCCCTTGGCCGACAGGCCGAGGAAGACGTCCGCCCCCTCCAGCGCCTCCTCCAGCGTGCGCGCCGCCGTCTCGACCGCATGGGCGGACTTCCATTGGTTCATGCCCTCGGTCCGGCCGCGGTAGACGACGCCCTTGGTGTCGCAGAGCAGGATCTTCGCCGGGTCGGCGCCCATCGCCTTGATGAGTTCGAGGCACGCGATGCCCGCCGCGCCGGCCCCGTTCATCACCATGCGCGTTTCGGAGATCGTCCGCCCCGTCAGCCGCAGCGCGTTGATCAGGCCGGCGGCGCAGATGATCGCGGTGCCGTGCTGATCGTCGTGAAAGACCGGGATGTTCATCAGTTCGCGCAGGCGCTCCTCGATGATGAAGCACTCCGGCGCCTTGATGTCCTCGAGGTTGATGCCGCCGAACGACGGGCCGAGATAGCGCACGCAATTGATGAATTCGTCGGCGTCCTCCGTGTCGACCTCGAGGTCGATGGAATCGACGTCGGCGAAGCGCTTGAAGAGGACCGCCTTGCCCTCCATCACGGGTTTGGAGGCGAGCGCCCCCAGGTTGCCGAGGCCGAGGATCGCCGTGCCGTTCGAGATGACCGCCACCATGTTTCCGCGCGCCGTGTAGTCGAATGCCGCATCGGGGCTTTCAGCGATGGCGCGCACCGGTACCGCCACGCCCGGGCTGTAGGCCAGCGACAGGTCGCGCTGGGTCGCCATCGGCTTGGTGGGGTTGATCTCCAGCTTGCCGGGCTTGCCCCGCGCGTGGAAACGCAGCGCCTCTTCGTCGGTGAAGCGTTGCCGCTGTTCGGCCATCTGATCGGATCCTCTGACTCTGGACGGAACTCACGTGTCTCCTTGCGGTGATAGCGCATGGCGCGCGCCTGCGCCATGCGTGATGCGACGGGGGGCGTCTGGTCATCAAGGCGTTGAACCGGCGTGCGACTTCTGGCAAGCGAAAGGGCCTGCTTCCCGCCCCGTCCAGCCGGAGTGTCCGCGAACCCGATGTCCGCCAGCCCGCCCGAGGCGACGCCCATGATGGCGCAGTACCTGGAGATCCGGGCCGAGGCGCCGGATTGCCTGCTGTTCTACCGCATGGGCGACTTCTACGAGCTGTTCTTCGAGGACGCGGAGAAGGCGGCCGCCGCGCTCGACATCGCGCTGACGAAACGCGGCAAGCACCTGGGCGACGACATTCCCATGTGCGGCGTGCCGGTCCATGCCGCGGAGTCCTACCTCGAACGGCTGATCCGGCAGGGCTTCCGCGTCGCCATTGCCGAGCAGACCGAGGACCCGGCGGAGGCGAAGAAGCGCGGCTCCAAGGCCGTCGTGCGGCGAGAGATCGTCCGCGTCGTCACTCCCGGCACGCTGACCGAGGACACGCTGCTCGACGCGCGCGCGCACAATTACCTCGCGGCCTTCAACTGGCGGCGCGGCGCGGATGAAGCGGCGCTCGCCTGGCTCGACCTCTCCACGGGCGAGGTGCGGACCGCACCCGTCGCGGCGGCGGGACTTGCGACCGCGCTCGCCCGGATCGCGCCGCGGGAGCTTCTGGCGTCGGAGCGGATAGCCGACGAGGACGCGCTGGCCGAGGCCGTGACCGCGTGCGGGGCGGCGCTGACATTGCTGCCGCCGCAACGTTTCGAGGCAGAGACCGGCGCGCGCACGGCGCGGGAGCAATATGGCGTCGCCGCACTCGACGGCTTCGGCGCGTTCACGCAGGCCGAGACGGGCGCGCTCGGTGCGCTGCTCGACTATGTGCTGCTCACCCAGCGCGGCCGGATGCCGGTGCTGCGCCCGCCGGTACGGGAGACGGGCGGCGCGACCATGGCCATCGACGCCGCCACGCGCCGGAACCTGGAGATCGACCGGACGCTCGCGGGCGCGAAGGCGGGCAGCCTCGTCGCCACGCTCGACCGCACCGTGACGGGCGCAGGCGCGCGCCTGTTCGCGAGCAGGCTCGCCGCGCCGCTGACCGATCCGGAGGCGATCGCCGCGCGCCACGACGCCATCGACCCCTTTCTCGAGGAGCCTGCGCTGCGCGCCGACGTGCGCGCGATCCTGAAGGGCGCGCCGGACGTGGAACGCGCCATGACGCGGCTTTCGCTCGGCCGGGGCGGCCCGCGCGACCTCGCGGCGGTGCGCGACGCGCTGGCGGCGGGCGGCGCGCTGGCCCTGCGCCTGCGCGAGGGCGGCCGCGGCCTGCCCGCGGAGCTTGGACACGCGGTCCGCGCGCTCGACGGGCACGGCGCGCTCGTCGACCGGCTGCGAGAGATGCTGGCCGACGATCTTCCGCCCACGGCGCGCGACGGCGGCTTCATCGCGCGGGGCGTCCATGCCGGGCTCGACGAGTTGCGCACGCTGGCGAGCGAGAGCCGCCGGGTGATCGCGGCGCTGGAAGGCCGCTACCGCGCCGAGACCGGCATCGCTGGCCTGAAGGTCAAGCACAACAATGTGCTGGGCTATCATATCGAGGTCACGGCGGCGCACGGCGACAAGCTGATGCAGGGCGCACACGCCGAGACCTTCCGCCACCGGCAGACCATGGCCAACGCGGTGCGGTTCTCCACCGTCGAGCTTGCCGAACTCGAGCAGAAGATCGTGCGCGCGGGCGACCAGGCGCTGGCGCTGGAGCGCGAATTGTTCGACGCGCTGGTGGCCGAGGTCGGAGGCCACGCCCGCGCCATCGCCGAGGCCGCGGACGCACTTGCCCGCATCGACGTGGCGGCGGCGGCGGCGGCGCTGTCGGCGGAGCGCGGCTACGTGCGCCCCACGGTCGACACGAGCCTCGCCTTCGAGGTGGAAGGCGGACGCCACCCGGTGGTCGAGGCCGCGCTCGAAGCGCAGGGCGCAGGCCACTTCGTCGCCAACGACTGCTGCATGGCGGGCGGCGGCGAGAATGACGGCGAGGCGCCCCGCCTGTGGTTGCTGACCGGCCCGAACATGGCGGGCAAGTCGACCTATCTGCGGCAGAACGCCATCGTCGCGCTGATGGCGCAGGCGGGCCTGCACGTGCCGGCGGCGCGCGCCCGGATCGGCGTCGTGGACCGGCTGTTCAGCCGGGTCGGCGCGGCCGACGATCTCGCCCGCGGGCGGTCCACCTTCATGGTGGAAATGGTCGAGGCCGCGGCGATCCTGAACCAGGCGGGCCCGCGCTCCTTCGTGATCCTCGACGAGCTGGGGCGGGGCACGGCGACCTGGGACGGGCTGTCGCTCGCCTGGGCGTCCATCGAGCACCTGCACGAGGTCAACCGCTGCCGGGCGCTCTTCGCCACGCACTACCACGAGCTTGTCTCGCTTGCCCGGCGGCTCGCCTCGCTCGGCACGCTGACCGTGCGCGTGAAGGAGTGGGAGGGGCAGGTCGTCTTCCTGCACGAGGTCGCGGAAGGGGCTGCCGACCGGTCCTACGGCCTTGCGGTCGCGCGGCTCGCAGGTCTGCCGGAAAGCGTGCTCGCCCGCGCGCGCGACGTGCTGGCGCGCCTGGAACAGGGCGGCCCTACCGCCGGCCATACTGCAAGCGCCGGCAGCGGGGGCGCGACCGAGGCGCTTCTCGACGACCTGCCGCTCTTCTCCGCTGCTCCGCCGCGCCCGGCGCAGACCGCCTCCAGACCGTCCGCCGTCGAGGCCGCGCTGCGCGAAGCCGCGGTCGACGATCTCACCCCGCGCGAGGCGATCGAGCTGCTCTACCGCCTGCGCGACCTGCTGCCGGACTGAGCCGCCTCGGCTGCGTGCCGCGTCCGAAGACCCCATATCCCTTATTCGGGAACGCGACGTTTGGCCTATCCGTGCTAGGTATGCGGAGCAGAGTGTTGCATTCCAAACCCTTGCCGCAGTCCTGTGAGTGACGAGCCGAGACCGATGGACACGCAGACCGACCCCGCGATGACTGCCCCGCCTGCGTCGCCTGAAACGCTGGCCGCCCGAATCGACGCCGCCCTGGCCGACATCTCGGACGCGGGCGCGGTCCGCGCGCGCCTTCTGGCGGAGCTTGCGGCCACACGCGAGCAGGCGCTTGCCGACGCCGCCCGGCGCCTGACCAGCGAGCGCAGTGCCGGCCTTGCCGTGGCGCGCGATCTCGCCGACGCCATGGACGCGATGGTGGCGGAGGCGTTCCGGGTCATCACCACCCGCGTCTTCCCGCCGCACAACCCGACGGACGCAGAACGCATCGCCGTGCTGGCGACGGGCGGCTACGGGCGCGGCACGCTGGCGCCGGGCTCGGACATCGACCTCCTGTTCCTCTTCCCCTACAAGCAGACCTCCTGGGGCGAGAGCGTGGTCGAGTACCTGCTCTACCTGCTGTGGGACCTGAAGCTGAAGGTCGGGCAGGCGGTGCGCTCGACCGACGAGTGCATCCGGCTGGCGCGCGAGGACATCACGATCCGCACCGCCGTGCTGGAAGCCCGCCACATCACCGGCGACGCCGACCTCTCCGCCACGCTGAAGGAGCGGCTGTGGAAGGAGCTGTTCTCGAAGACCGGGCCGGAGTTCGTCACCGCCAAGCTGGCCGAGCGGGACGCCCGCCACCGGGCGATGGGCGACGCGCGCTATGTCGTGGAGCCCAACATCAAGGACGGCAAGGGGGGCTTGCGCGACCTGCAGACGCTCTTCTGGATCGGGAAGTACCTCTACAACACCCGCGACGCCGAGGCGCTGATCGAGCACGGCGTGTTCCGGCGCGAGGAGTACCGCCTGTTCATCAAGGCGATCCGCTTCCTGTGGACCGTGCGCTGCCACCTGCACCTGCTCACCGGGCGCGCGGAGGAGCGTCTGACCTTCGACGTGCAGACCGAGATGGCGCACCGGCTGGGCTACCGCGACCATGGCGGCACGCGCGCGGTGGAACGCTTCATGAAGCACTATTTCACCGTGGCGAAGGACGTGGGCGACCTGACCCGCATCTTCTGCGCCGCGCTGGAGGAGCAGCAGACGAAGCCCGAACCGCGGCTCGGCCGCCTGCTGCCCGCGATCTTCCGCAAGCCCGCCGAACGCCGCATCGAGGGCTTCGTGGTGCGCGGCGGCCGCCTCGACGCGGCAGGGGACGACACCTTCGAGACCGACCCGGTCAACCTGATCCGGCTCTTCCACGTGGCCGACGAGGCTGGCCTCGACATCCATCCGAACGCGCTGCAACTGGTGCGCCGGTCGCTGAAGCTGGTCAACGCGGACCTGCGCGAGAACGCCGAAGCGAACCGCCTCTTCCTCGAGATCATGACGTCGCGCAAGGACCCCGAGACCGCGCTGCGCCGGATGAACGAGGCGGGCGTGCTCGGCCGCTTCGTGCTCGACTTCGGGCGCATCGTCGCGCTGATGCAGTTCAACATGTACCACCACTACACGGTGGACGAGCACCTGATCCGCACCATCGGCATCCTCTCGCGCATCGAGAAGCAGGAACTGGTGGAGGACCACCCGCTTGCCAGCAAGATCATCCAGGGCGTGCTGTCTCGGGCGGTGCTCTATGTCTCGCTGTTCCTGCACGACATCGCCAAGGGCCGGCCGCAGGACCACTCCACGGTGGGCGCGAAGATCGCGCGCAAGCTGTGCCCGCGTCTCGGCATGTCGGACGCGGAGACGGAGACGGTCGCCTGGCTCGTCCAGAACCATCTCGTCATGTCCGACTATGCGCAGAAGCGCGACGTGACCGACCCCAAGACCGCGCGCGACTTCGCCGAGATCGTGCAGTCGCCGGAGCGTCTGCGCCTGCTGCTGTGCCTGACGGTGGCCGACATCCGCGCGGTCGGGCCCGGCGTGTGGAACGGCTGGAAGGGGGAGCTGCTGCGCCAGCTCTATTACGAGGCGGAAGCGGTCATCCAGGGCGGCCATACCAAGGAAAACCGGACCGCGCGCGTGGCACAGGCCAAGGCGGCGCTGGCCGAGCGGCTCTCCGACTGGCCGGCGAAGGAGCGCGAGGCCTATCTCGGCCGCCACTACGACGCCTACTGGCTGATCCTCGACCCCGACACGCAGGCAAGTCACGCGCGCCTGCTGCGCGACGCCGGATCGGGGCCGGAGGCGTTCGGCTTCGCCGCCGAGCCCGACACCTTCCGCGACGTGACCCGGATCAGCGTGGTCATGCCGGACCATCCGGGCATCTTCGCGCGGATCGCGGGCGCGCTCTCGCTCGCCTCCACCACCATTGTGGACGCGAAGATCTTCACCTCGCACGACGGCATGGCGGTCGACACCTTCTGGGTGCAGGACCAGGGCGGCGAGGCGGTGCTGGAAGACCTGCGGCTCGACCGGATCGAGCAGACGATCCGCAAGGTGCTGGCGGGCGGCACCGTCGTGCCGGAGGTGCTGCAGCAGAAGCGCAAGCGGCGCACGCGCGAACAGGCGTTCACCGTGGCCCCGCAGGTGCTGGTCGACAACAACGCGTCCGACACCCACACGGTGCTGGAGGTGAACGCGCGCGACCGGGTCGGCCTGCTCTACGATCTGACGCGGGCGCTCGTCCGGCTCAATCTCTCGGTCTCCTCGGCGCACATCGCGACCTATGGGGAGCGGGCGGTGGACGTGTTCTACGTCAAGGACATGTTCGGCCTTAAGGTGACGAGCGAGGCCAAGATCCGCGCCATCGAGACGGAGATGCTGGCCGCGATCGCCGAGAAGCCCAAGCCGAAGAAGGCCGCCTGACAGCGCAAAGGGGGCGGCCAGCGGGCGCCCCGCCGCGGCGGTTTCCGCGGACGCGCCCGCGCGCTATGGTGCGGACCCATCCAGCCCGCTTCGCCGAGGTTCCGACGCCCCATGGCCCTGTTGCGCTCCGCCGCCGCCGTCAGCGGCATGACGCTCGTCTCGCGCGTGCTGGGCTTCGTGCGCGACATCATGGTCGCCGCGGCACTGGGCGCAGGGCCGGTGGCGGACGCCTTCGTAACCGCCTTCCAGTTCCCCAACCTTTTCCGCCGCCTGTTCGCGGAGGGCGCGTTCAACGCGGCCTTCGTGCCCATGTTCTCCCGCAGGCTGGGCGCGGGCGACGCGGACCACGCCCGCAGCTTCGCGGAGGAGGCGCTGAGCCTGCTGCTCGCCTGGCTCGTGGGGCTGACCGCCCTGGCGCTCGCCGCCATGCCGTGGGTCGTCTATGTGCTGGCGCCGGGCTTTTCCGCCGAGATCGCGACGCGCGTCGTCGGCTGGCTGACCGGGGCGGGCCTGCCTGCCGGCTTCGACACGGTCGCAGGCACGCCCGCGGCGGAGGACGGCAAGTTCGCGCTGACCGTCGCCTATGCCCGCGTGCTGTTCCCCTATCTCGCCTTCGTGTCGCTGGTCGCGCTCTACTCCGGCATCCTGAACGCGACCGGCCGGTTCGCCGTGGCCGCGGCCGCGCCGATCCTGCTCAACGTCTTCGCCATCGCGGCGCTCACCTTCGCGGCATGGAGCGAGGTCGCGGCGGGCGACGCGCTGGTCTGGGGCGTGCTCGTCTCGGGGCTCGCACAATTGCTGCTGGTGGTGCGCGCGGCGGGCAAGGCAGGGTACGCGCTGCGCCTGCGCGCGCCGCGGCTGACGCCGGATGCCCGGCGGTTCCTGAAGCTGATGGTGCCGGGCGTGATCGCGGGCGGCATCACGCAGATCAACATCGTGGTGGGCGGCGCCATCGCGTCCTTCCAGGACGGGGCGCGGGCATTCCTCTATTACGCCGACCGGGTGTACCAGTTCCCGCTGGGGCTGATCGGGGTCGCCATCGGCATCGTGCTGCTGCCGGACATCGCCCGCCGCCTCGGACAGGGCGACGAGACGGGCGCGGTGCGCATCCAGAACCGCGCGTGCGAGTTCGCCATGCTGCTGACGCTGCCAGCCGCCTGCGCGCTGGCGGCCCTGTCCCTGCCCGTCGTGCGCACGCTGTTCGAGCGGGGGAATTTCGATGCCGCCGACGCCGTCGCGACCGCCGCCGCACTCGCGGTCTATGCGGTGGGCCTGCCGGCCTTCGTCCTCATCAAGGTGTTCCAGCCGGCCTATTTCGCGCGCGAGGACACGCGCACGCCGATGCGCTACGCGGGCTGGAGCGTGCTGGTGAACATCGCCGTCTCGCTCGCGCTCTTCCCCGTGCTGGGCCATGTCGGCATCGCGGCGGCGACGGTGGCGGCCTCCGCGCTCAACGCGGGCTTGCTGCTGCTGACGCTCACGCGGCGGGGCGGGTTCTCGCCGGATGAACGCCTGAAGCGTCGCCTGCCGCGCCTGCTGCTGGCGAGCCTGCTGATGGCCGGGGCCGTGGGGCTCGCCGCGCTGTGGCCGGGCGACTGGGGCGGGCTGGGCGGCGCGGGCCGCGCGGGGGCGCTGGCGCTGCTCGTCGTGGCGGGCGTGGGGCTCTATGCCGGGCTCGTGCTCCTGCTCAGGGCCGCGGACGTCGGCGAACTCAAGGCCAGCCTGAAGCGCCGCCCGCGCCCGCCCGCCTCCCCGTCCGCTTGACCGCAACGCGGCCTCCAAGGAATATGGCGCGGGACTTTCGCAACCGGCGCGCGCCGCTGCCGTCGGCCGGCCAACCGCGCACCCAGAATCTTCCGAGACCGAGCATGACCAGCCATACCCCCCGCGTGTTTTCCGGTGTCCAGCCCACGGGCAATCTGCACCTCGGCAACTACCTCGGCGCGATCCGGCAGTTCGTCGCCCT
>JAJLJT010000127.1:0-8653 GCA_033844555.1 Alphaproteobacteria bacterium
GAAGCCGATCAGGCAGTCGAACAGGCCCTTCCCGCCGGGGCCGTCCTCCTTGAGGCGCTCCGCGAGCTTGTCGCGTTCCACACCCTCGCTTCCTTCTGTCTCCGATAGCATCTTGAGGACCACATAGGCCAATGCCTGCGCATCGTCTTCGCTGGCGGCACGGATTGTCTGAACTGACATGTGTGGCCCCATCTTTGAAATGAAGTTAGGTATCCACATAAGAGCACGGGGAATCTTAAGGGGAGAT
Organism: Alphaproteobacteria bacterium; assembly: GCA_033844555.1. Classification (GTDB taxonomy): domain Bacteria; phylum Pseudomonadota; class Alphaproteobacteria; order Futianiales; family Futianiaceae; genus Futiania. The sequence continues at coordinate 248 of JAJLJT010000127.1, forward strand.
TGACAGGGCCATCGTGTCAGCGGTTCAGGATGCCGCGCAGCAGGTCCTTCGGCGAGGCGGGCCTGGGCGCGGGTTCCTCCTGCGTCGTCGTCCCGGAGGGGGCCTGCTCGGCCGGCGCGTCCTGCGTCTGGCTGCCGCCGAGCACCTTGTCGAGCACGCCGCCCAGCGGGCTTTTCGCGCCCTCCGTGGCGCCGCTCTCGGACGTGCCGCCGCCGCCGCCAAGCAGGCCGCGGATCGCATCCGTTCCGCCGCCCTGCAGGCTCTCCAGCCCCTGTTGCAGCGCCTGGGGGTCGCGAAGCGCGCCGGTGATTGCGCCGGAGAGATCGGGCTTGTAGGAGAGGTTCGACCACGGCCCCGAGACGACCACCGGCACGACGATGCCCCTGAGGTCGCCCTGGCCGCCCTGGCCTTGCAGGCTCGCCACCGCCTTGGGTTCGACCCGATAGTTTACCGTGCGCGCCGGAAGGTCCACTGTCCCGGCGCCGGTCACGCGCAGCAGGGGTCCGACGAGCGCGAGGTCGTTATTGGTGAGGATGCCCTTCGCGATGGTGTAGGTCGCGGTCAGGGCGGCGAAGTCCGTCTTCTGCGTCTCGCGTGCCGAGGAATCGAGGAAGGCGTTCGCGGCATTGCGCACCATCGCGGCCAGGTTGATCCCGATGATCGCACCGTCGCGCACGTCGATCGCTCCCTTGCCGCCCAGCGCGGAGACCATCTGTTTCACGCTGCGGCCGGCCGTCGTCACGTCCACCTCGACATTGCCGGTGCCTTCCAGCCGGGTGAAGTCGGCCGCATCCTTCAGCAGCGGGGCAAGCTGAACGCCGGTCAGCTTCAGCGCGCTCGCAAGCTGCGGCGCCGCGCCGCCGGCGCCGAGCGTGATGCGCCCGCCACCGGTGCCGCCGTAAAGGCCCAGATCGCTGAGGTCGAGGCGCAGCGCCCCGTCCTTCAGCAGCAGGCGCGATGCAGCCTTGTCGAGCTTCAGCCCGCCCGCCCGAACGTTGGCCGCTGTCAGCTTCAGGTCCGCGTCGGCGAGCGACAGGGCCGACAGATCGATGGGTGCGTCGCTCCATCCGTCCTCGGAGGGCTGTGCCTGTGCGGGCGCGTCACCGCCGCCGCCAGCCGCGCCGGCAAACGCGTCCACGTTCAGATTGGCGAGCGCCAGCGTGCCCTTCACGTCCGGCCTGCCATTGAGGCCCGCGGCGCGGATGTCGCCCGTGACGCTCGCCTCGTCCAGGTTGAGCGTCAGCGCCTCGAGCGCAACCCGGGCCGGGGTCGCATCCACGCCCGTCTGCAGCGCGAGCGGGCCGAGCGTGCCCTGCGGCGTCTCCACGGGGATCTCGAGCCAGGCGAGAAGATCGCGCACCGAGGGACTGTCGAGGGTCAGTTGGCCCTTCACTGCCGGGGCGTTGCCCGCGGTGCCGGTGCCCTTGAAGGTCGTGGTGACCTTCGGCGAGGCCACGCCTGCGTCGATCGCGATGGGAACGCCCGCCATCGGGTCGCCCGCCGCGTTGGCAGTCAGCGTGATGGCGAACGGCTCCCCGCGCCAGGTAAGGGCGCCCTCGCTCGTTGCCTCCAGCGCCGCATCCGTACGCTTCACGCGGCCTTCGAACGAAACGCCGGACAGCGCTGCGAGCGCCGGGCTGACCGGCTGGCCGAGCCAGGTGCCGAGGTCGGCAGGCGCAGGCACGCCGATGCTATAGGCGCCGTCGACAAGCGGCAGGGCATCGGTCATGGCGAGCGTTCCTGCATAGCTCGCACTCAGCAGGTCGGAGGTAATCTTCGCGTCGAGCGCGACCGGCGCGCCGCCGCGTGGATCGCCGTCTCCGCGGGCGGTCACGTCGACCGTCACCTCCCGTCCGTTCCAGCCGGCCGTCCCCTTCACCTCGGTGTCGACGCCGTCTGCGTCCGCGCGCAGCCGGCCGGTCACGTCAAGGCTTTCGAGCGGCGCGGCATCGTCCGGCAGGCTCTGCCCGGTCCATTCCGCAAGTGCATCGGTCGACGGCACCTTCAGTTCGAACGTTCCGTCGACGGCGGGCAGAGGCCCACCCGGCTGGGCCGTTCCCGCAAACGCGATGGTCGCAAGCTGCGAGGCGATGCGCGCGTCGATGCGCGTGCGTTCGCCCGCCTGCGCCGACGCCAGCGTGTCGAGCGTCACGTCGATATCGGCCTGCTCCCCGTCGAGGCGCAGGCCGCCCTTGGCGGTCAGCGGCTGGTCGATGGCGGGCAGCGACACTGCGAGATTGATCTCGCTCGCCTCGCGCCGTTCTCCCGTGCGCCTGTCCGTGAAGGTGACGAGACCGTCCACGATCTCGACGTTCTCCAGCGAGATGTTGCGGGGCAGTTCGGCGCGCCCGCCGGCGGCGTCGCCGCGGCCCTCGCCCGCGGGTGCCTGGCGCCCGGCCGCGTCCGGTTCGCCGGCCGGCTTGCCGAAGACCCAGTTGGGGGTGCCGTCCTCGGCCACCTCGAGGTGGATGACCGGCTTCACCAGCCGGAAGCCCTCGACCTTCACCTCGCCGGTCAGCAGCGGCATGAGCGCGAGCTTTGCAGTGATCTGCTCCGCCGCGATCATGTCGGGATCGCTTGCCCCCTCCGCGTTGGAGAGGGTGATTCCGCCGGCCTCGACCCCGAGGCTTGGAAAGACCGAGGGCGCCACGTCGCCGCTGATCGTCAAGGTGCGGCCCGTTGCCTGCTCGACCGCCGAGGCGACCTGTGCCTTGATCGTCTCCGCCGGGATCAGGAACGGCAGCGCGACCACGCCCCCGATCAGCACAACGACCAGAACGCCGAGTCCGATCAGAATCCGCTTGAGCATGGCAACGACTCCCCTTCGCGTGACTTGGCGCAAAGCTATGCACAATCGGGATGGCGAAACAACGGCGTGCCGTGTTCTTCCTTAGGCGGGGGCATGTGCTCCGCCATCCCCGGGGGCCTTGCGGGCAGCGGGGGCGCGAGGCCATAAAGGTGCGCAAGGGAACCGTCGCGCCAGCAAGAGCCGGGGAGGATGCCGCCGCCATGACCACGCCCATGTGGACGCCCGATGCCCAGCGCATCGCCAATGCCAACATCACGCACTTCCGGGAGCAGGCGGCGCGCGACTGGGCGGTGGACCTGCCGGATTACGACGCGCTGCACGCGTGGTCGGTCGGCCACCCGGAGCAGTTCTGGTCGAGCATCTGGGACACCTGCGGCGTGATCGCGAGCGCGCGCGGCGACACCGTGATCGAGAATGGCAAGGCGATGCCGGGCGCGCGCTTCTTCCCCGGCGCGCAGATGAACTTCGCGGAAAACCTGTTGCGCCGGCGCGACGGCGGCCCGGCGATCATCGCCCATGCCGAGGACAAGACGAAGCGGACGTTGAGCTGGGCGGAGCTTTACGACGCGGTCTCGCGCATGGCGGCGGCGCTCAAGGCGATGGGGCTCAAGCCCGGCGACCGCTGCGCCGGCATCGTGCCGAACGGGCCGGAGGCGGTGATCGCCATGCTGGCGGTGACGAGCCTCGGCGGCGTGTGGTCCTCGTGCTCGCCCGATTTCGGCGTGCAGGGCGTGCTCGACCGCTTCGGCCAGATCGAGCCCCGCGTGCTCTTTGCCTGCAACGGCTACTGGTACGCGGGCAAGACGTTCGACCTGGGCGCGAAGGTGAAGGAGATCGCCGCGCAGATGCCCTCGCTGGAACGCGTCGTCTTCTTCGACCATCTGCAGAACGGCCAGTCGCCCGAAGGCATCGGCAAGGCGGTGGACTGGGACGCGATGGTGGCGGACCATCCGGCAGGCGAGATCGAGTTCGTCCAGCTTCCCTTCGATCATCCGCTCTACATCATGTTCTCCAGCGGCACGACGGGCGTGCCGAAGTGCATCGTGCATTGCGCGGGCGGCGCGCTGCTCCAGCACCTGAAGGAGCACCGGCTGCATTGCGACATCCGCAAGGACGACCGCGTCTTCTGGTTCACCACCTGCGGCTGGATGATGTGGAACTGGCTCGTCACCGCACTTGCGTCGGAGGCGACGCTGCTGCTGTTCGACGGCTCTCCCTTCCATCCCCGGCCCACCGCCGTCCTGGACTTCGCCGACGAGACCGGCATGACCTGGTTCGGCACGTCCGCGAAATACATCGACGCGATCAAGAAGGAGGGCCTGCGCCCGGTCGACACCCATTCGTTGGCGACCGTGCGCGCGATCGGCTCCACGGGCTCGGTGCTGGTGCCGGAGAGCTTCGACTATGTCTACGAGGCGGTGAAGCCCGACGTGCACCTGGCGAGCGTCTCGGGCGGGACGGACCTGCTCGCCTGCTTCGTCGGGTGCGACCCGACCGCGCCCGTCTACCGGGGCGAGATCCAGGGCAAGGCGCTCGGCATGGCGGTCGAGGTCTGGGACGACGAGGGGCACGCGGTGCTGGGCGAGAAGGGGGAGCTTGTCTGCGTGAAGCCGTTCCCCTCCATGCCCATCGGCTTCTGGAACGACAAGGACGGGCAGAAGTATCACGACGCCTATTTCGCCCGCTTCCCCGGCGTCTGGGCGCATGGCGACTTCGCCGAGATCCGGCCCGAAACGGGCGGTATCGTCATTTACGGCCGCTCCGACGCGACGCTCAATCCGGGCGGCGTGCGCATCGGCACCGCCGAGATCTACCGCCAGGTCGAGCAGATCCCCGAGGTGATCGAGGCGCTCGCCATCGGGCAGGACTGGGACGGCGACGTGCGCGTGGTGTTGTTCGTGCGTCTCGCCGAGGGCGTCCCGCTCGACCCCGATCTGGAGAAGCGCATCCGCACGCGCATCCGGGAGGGGGCCTCTCCCCGTCACATGCCCGCCCGCATCGTCGCGGTCGCCGACATCCCGCGCACCAAGTCGGGCAAGATCACCGAGCTTGCGGTGCGCGACATCGTCCATGGGCGCGAGGTGAAGAACAAGGAGGCGCTCGCCAATCCGGAGGCGCTCGACCTCTACCGCAACATTCCGGAGCTGCAGCGCTAGGGGCGCGGGGTCTCAGGCGCCGGGTGCGCGCCGCACCTCGCGCGTGCGTCCGCTGGCGCGCGCCAGAAGCAGCACGGGCAGGATGCCCGCCGCCACGATCATCAGGGCGGCAGGGGCCGCGCGCTCGATCTGCTCCAGCGAGGCAAAGACATAGACATGGGTCGCCAGCGTCTCCAGCCCGAAAGGCCGGAGCAGCAGGGTCGCCGGCAACTCCTTCATTGCGTCGACGAAGACGATCAGCGCGCCCGTCAGCAGCGAACCGCGGATCAGCGGCAGGTGCACCTCGCGCAGCACGCGGAAGGGACCGCGGCCGAGCGTGCGCGCCGCCATGTCCATCGACGCGGTCACGCGCGTCAGTCCCGCCTCGGCCGTGCCGTAGGACAGCGCCATGAACCGCACGGTCAGCGCGAAGACCAGCGCCGCCACGCCGCCCGTCAGCAGCAGGCCGGTCGACAGCCCGAATGTCGCACGCATCCACGCATCGAGCGCATTGTCGAAGGCCGCGAGCGGGATCAGCACGCCCACCGCCAGCACCGCGCCCGGCACCGCGTAGCCGAGCGTCGCGATCCGCACCGCCCAGCGCAGCGGGCCGCGCGGGCTCAGGCGGCTTGCATAGGCAAGCAGCAGCCCCGCCGCGATGGCTGCCGCCGCGGTCAGTGTGGCGACCGTCAGGCTGGCGCCCGCCAGCGGAACGATGTCGGAGAGCCAGCGCGACGGATCGCCCGCACGCGACAGGGAGATCAGCATCGCCACGGGCGCCACGAACCCCAGGGCCACGGGCAGGGCGCAGGCGAGAAAGGCGAACCAGCGGGCGACCGGGCCCAGCGCGCTGCGCGGGATCGCCTGGCGGCGGCCGGTGGTGTGGTGGTACTGGCGGCCGCGCCGCGAGGCCCGCTCGGCCAGCAAGAGCACCAGCACGAAAGCGAGCAGCACCAGCGCGATCTGTGCCGCGCCCGACACGTTGCCCATGCCCATCCACACATCGAACACGCCACGCGTCAGCGTCGGGACGGCGAAATGCTCCACCGTGCCATAGTCGTTCAGGCACTCCATGAGCGCCAGTGCGACGCCGACGACGATGGACGGGCGCGCCAGCGGCAGCGCAACCCGCAGGAACCGGCGCCAGGGCCCGAGCCCCAGCGTGCGGGCCACCTCCAGCACGCAGACCGACTGCTCCAGGAAGGCCGAGCGGGCCGCGAGATAGACGTAAGGGTAGAGCGTCAGGCCCATCACCGCGACCGCGCCCCAAAGGCTGCGCACTTGCGGAAACCAGTAGTCGCGCGCGCTTTCCCACCCGAAGAGGTCGCGCAAGAGGCTCTGCACCGGGCCGGCATAGTCGAACATGCTGACCGCCGCATAGGCGACGATGTAGCTCGGCATGGCGAGCGGCAGCAGCATCCCCACGTCGAACAGGCCGCGGCCCGGGAAGCGGAACATGGTGACGAGCCACGCCGTGCCGATGCCGAGGACGAGCGTCGTCACCGCCACGCCCAGCATCAGCGCCAGCGTCGTCGTCACATAGGTGGGCAGGACGGTCGAGGAGAGATGCGGCCAGATGTTCTCCGCCGGTGTCAGGGCGATCCAGACGACGGCGGCAAGCGGCAGAAGCGCCAGCGCCGTGACAACCGCGACCGGCCCCATGAGGCCCAGACGCCCCGCGCCCCCGGGAACGGCCCCCGCGCCCGTCCGGCGGCGCGGCGGGGCCAGCGTGTCGAGGTTCGGGTCGGCGGCAAGCGTCATGGCGCTCCCGGCAGGGGATCCCTGCTGCGTTTGAGAAACATTCGCAACCAGCACTTAGGCCCGTGTGCGCGATCTGTCGAGTATCTTGATGGTGCGGGGCAGGGCTGCGCGATGCGCGCCGCGGCGGGCCGGGGTGTCAGATGCCCGCGACGCAGTCCGGTCCGAAGACGATGTGGACGGCCGTGCCCTTGCCCTTTTCACTCTCGATCGTGAAGCGGGCCTTCATCGCCTCTGCCAGCGCCCGGGCGAGCGGCAGGCCGAGCCCGGTGCCCGCCTGGTCGGGACGCACCTCGTTCTTCGCCTGGCCATAGGGTTCCAGCGCTTCGCGCAATTCTTCCGGCGTCATGCCGACGCCGGTGTCGCGCACGACGATTTCGACGCCACCGCCCTCGGCACGGCGCACCCACATCGAAACGCGCCCGCCCTCGCGCGTGAACTTCACGGCATTGGATGCAAGATTGAGGACGATCTGGCGCAGACTGCGTTCGTCGGCGCGGATGAGCGGCAGCCCGTCGACCACGCGGGTTTCGAGGCCGACCTTCGCCGCCATGGCCTGCGTGCTGACGAAGCGTTCGCTCGCCTTCACCACCTCGCCGACGTCGAGGGCCTCCAGGTGCAGGTCGAGGCGGCCCGCCTGCGCCTTGGTGAGGTCCAGCAGGTCATTGACGAGGCTCAGGACATGCAGGCCGCTGTCGTGCACGTCGTTGAGGTACTCGACGTACTTCGGGTTGCCGATGGGGCCGAATGTTTCCTTCAGCATCAGGTCCGTGAAACCGATCATGGCATTGAGCGGGGTACGGATCTCGTGGCTGACATTGGCGAGGAAGCTTCCCTGGAAGCCGCCGCTGCCCGCCCGCGCCTGGTCGAGCTGGTCGGCGAGGCGTTTCTGTTCGGACATGTCCCGCACCACTGCGACGAGCCGTTCGGCGCCCTTGCCCTCGATCCGCCGGATCACGAGTGCGAGCGGCACCGTGGTTCCGTCGAAGCGGACGCCCTGCACTTCGCCGCCGCTCTCGAAATTGGTGGGCGCCATGACCGGGCCGAAGCGCAGGAAGCTGTCGAGCCGACGCGCGGAGGGCTCGTTGAGGAAGGCCGCGAAACGGCGGCCGATGGCATCCTCGGCGTCGATGCGGAAAAGGTGCGCGGCGCCGCGGCTGATCGCAACGATGTCGCCCGCGGCATCCAGCGTGAAGATGCCGGTGCCCGCGGCATCCAGCGCCGACATGATCGCGCCCTGCGTCGCGGCTTCGCCGGTTTCGGCGGGGACGGTGGCCTCCGCCGTCTCCGGCTGGGCCGTGCCCGGTGCCTCGCCCAGCAGCGAGCCGAGCGGCGGCAGGCTGGAACCCGGCGTCAGCGTGCCGAACGGCGAGCCGGCGTCTTCCGGACGTGCCGCTTCCGAACGCGATCCGGCGGGAGAGGATCGCGCCGCCCGGGAGACGACGCCCGCCGCCGCCGCCGGCTCCGGTGTGGGCCGCGCGCCTTCCGCGGGCTGGTCCGGCAGGGATGAGGCGGATGGGGCGCGCGCCTCTGCGCTCCGGTCCGCCCATGTGTCGTGCGTGGCGTCCTCCCGCAGCGTGTCGGCCCCCACGGTGTAGGCTGCCGGCGCCGCGCCTGCTTCCTCGAACACCGCGATCAGGGACGTCTCGCCGGTCTTCGGGTCGGCGAAACGGCGCATCGCGACACGCATCCGGGCGGGGCCGA
>JAJLJT010000128.1:0-1991 GCA_033844555.1 Alphaproteobacteria bacterium
GGTCGGGCATGACGAGCAGCGTGCCCTCCAGGCCCACGATCCCGTTCGGCTGGTCCATCCACCGCTCCTGCCAGACGATGTCGGGCGTGTGGTGGGCGAGGACCTGGATGCGTCCCTCCGGCATCTTCTCCGGCGGCACGCGCACGACGGAGAAGGCGGCCTCCGCCGTGCCGCCATCGGGCAGGTCCACCGGGCGGCGCAGCGCCACGGGCGGCGCGGGCTCGAACCCGCTCTCCGCGAGTCGCGCCACCGCGGCGTCGAGGTCGCCCGCGACATAGGCGATCAGGTGCAGGCCCGGGTAGCGCGCGACAGCGGCCTTGAGCTGGTCGGAAAGCGGGGTGGGGGTCACGGCGGTCAGGATCTCGACATAACCCGCCCGCAGCATGATGCAGCGGTTGGCGGTGCCTGCCGGTACGGGGCCGTCTGGGCCGCGATTCTGCTGGTGCGTGAAGGGGGTGAGGACGAAGCCCATCGCCTGCAGCAGCGCTTCGGCCGCGCCCATGTCGGCGACGAAGAACGCGAGGTGATCGAGGAAAATGCCGTCACCCTCGGGAAGTTGCCCCATTTCTTCTTCCATCCCTGCCTGTTTTCCGGGTCTTGCTGCCCCTGATAGCGCGCTCAGGCCTCTGCGGCCAGCGCGGGGGCGGGTGTGAGCGCATGAAAACGGGCGGTCGCCGGGTCGGCGTCGTAGCGCGCCGCCCATTGGCTTGCGGTGCGCGCAATGTCGGCGACGCCTGCAAGGATGCGATCCACCTGCGCGTCCGTGTGCAGATAGCTGAGGTTGAGCCGCACCCAGCCCGGCTTTTCCAGCTCATGTCCCGCGGAGAGCCGCTCGAACAGCGCGTCCGACGCCTCCCGGTCGATGCCGAGCAGCCGATGCGCGTAAGGCCCCGCGCAGGCGCAGCCCCCGCGCGCCTGGATGCCGTGCACGTCGCTCAGCATCCGCGTGACCAGTTGATGGTGGACGGGGGCGCCATCCGCACCCCGCACCCGGAAGGCGAAGATGGGCAGGGCTTCCGCGCTCTCTCCTGGCCCCAGCAGGTCGAGGCCCGGCACCTCCCGCCACGCCGCATATGCGCGGGCGCGCAGCGCCGCGTCGCGGGCGCCGATCGCCTCCGTCCCGATCGCCTCCTTGACCAGCAGGACCAGCGCTGCCCGGATGTCGCCCACGACATTGGGCGTGCCTGCTTCCTCGCGCGCCGAAAGCGAGGCGCTGTAGGCATGTCCCCAGGGCGAGACGAAGCTGACGGTGCCGCCGCCGGGCGCGGTCGGCGTCGTGCGCCGCGCGACGGTATCGCGCACGACCAGAAGACCCGAGGCACCCGGGCCGCCCGGAAACTTGTGCGGGGAGAGGACGATGATGTCCTTCGCCGTCGCGCCTTCGCCCATGTCCATCGGGAGATAGGGCCCGCCGCCCGCATAATCCCAGATGGCAAGCGCGCCGTGCGCCTTGAGCGTGCGCGTCACCGCATCGACGTCCGTCAGCACGCCGGTCACGTTCGACGCCGCCGAGAAGGCCCCGACGATGAGGTCCGCACCGCGCGCGTCCTTCAGTGCCGCCTCCAACGCCTCCAGGTCCACGCCGCCGCCTGCCGCTTCCGGCACTTCCGCCACGTCGGCCCCGCTTTCGCGCCAGGGCAGGATGTTGGAATGATGCTCGTAAGGGCCGGTCAGCACCCGCACATCGCGCCCCGCGCGGACCAGCGCCTCCACGTCCAGCAGCCGGACGATCCGGTTGATGCCCGCGGTCGCGCCGGAGCCAGCGAAGACCACGTGGCAATCGGCGCTCGCGTTTACCGCCCGGGCGACGACGCGCCGCGCCGCCTCCCGCTTCCGGGTCATGGTCATGCCGCAGTGCGAGGCCTCGGTGTGGCTGTTCGCATACCAGGGCAGGACCTCTTCCATCACGAAAGTTTCGACCTGCCTCAGCGCACGGCCCGAGGCCACGTAGTCGGCATAGAGGAGGGGGCGGGGGCCGAACGGGCCTTCGA
>JAJLJT010000129.1:0-8190 GCA_033844555.1 Alphaproteobacteria bacterium
GCGCACCGACATCGAGATCGTGATCTCCGACGAGCGGACGCAATTGCTCGACACCGGCGGCGGCGTGAAGGCCGCTCTGCCGCACCTCGGGTCCGGCCCCTTCTTCGTGCTCAATGCCGATTCCGCCTGGATCGAGGGCGCCGTCCCGGCGCTAACCCGCCTCGCCCACGCCTGGGACGGGCGGAAGATGGACGCGCTGCTGCTGCTCGCGGCAACCGTGCTGTCCACCGGCTACGCCGGCCGCGGCGACTTCCTGATGACGCCGGACGGACACCTCGACTGGCCGTTGGAGAACCGGGTCGCGCCCTTCGCCTTCACGGGTGTGGAGGTGCTGACCGCATCGGCCTTCGAGGGTACGCCCGAAGGCCCCTTCTCCATGCGCCGCGTCTGGGACCGGGCGATGGAGGCCTCGCGCCTCTATGGTCTGCGGCACGAATCCATGTGGCTGCACGTCGGAACGCCGGACGCGATCGGCGAGGCGTCCCGCGCCATCGCGGAGTCCTGAGCCGATGGCCAGCGGGCCGGCGGTCTTCACCATCCCCGCGGGGCTGCCCTTCGCCGATCTCGTCGCGCGCGAGGTGCTGCGCGCGCACGGGGACACCGACCCGCTGGCCCTCGCCGACGTGACGCTGCTGGTGCCGACACGGCGCGCGGTGGGCGTGCTGCGCGAGGCGTTCCTGCGCGAGGGAGGCGGCCGCCTCACCCTCCTGCCGCGGCTGCGCGCGATCGCCGACGCGGGCAGCGAGGCGGCAGAACTGCCCACGGGCGCAGATGCCGCTGCGCTCGACCTCGCGCCCCCGGTCGATCCCGTGCACCGGGAGATCCTGCTCGCGCGCCTGATCCTCGACGGCGGCGTGGTAGACGGGCTCGACCTCGATGCGCCGCGCGCGCTTGCCCTCGGCGGGGACCTCGCCCGGCTGATCGACGAGATGACGGCGGAAGGCGTCGGCGCGGACGGGCTTGGCGCCGTGCTCGAGGCGAGCGCGGGACCGGACTGGCAGGACCGGCTGGCCGATCTCAGCGCCCATTGGGAAACGACCCACACGGTGCTCGCCCACGTTCTGTCGGCATGGCCGGAACAGTTGCACGCGCTGGGCCTCAGCGACGTTGCGCGCCACCGCGACGCGATGATCGACGCCCTGACCGCCCGGGTGACGGCGGGCGCGATGCCGGGGCCGGTCATTGCCGCGGGCTCCACCGGCAGCGTGCCCGCGACACGCCGCCTGCTCGCCGCCGTCGCGCGCAGCCCCGGTGGCGCGGTCGTTCTTCCGGGTCTCGACGAGACGCTGGAGGAGGAGACCTTTCGCGCGCTGACGCCCGATCACCCGCAGTTCGGCCTCGCCCGCGTGCTCCAGGACTTCGGCATGGTTCGAGACGACGTGCGCCGCTGGCCCGGTTGCGACGGCATCGACACGGCCGATGCGCGCGCGCGGCGCTGGCTCGTGTCGGAAGCGCTGCGCCCCGCGGACTCGACCGACCGCTGGGGGCGCCTTGCCGCGAGCGCGCCCGCAGACGGCGACCCGCTCGCGGGCCTCGCCCTGCACCGCGCCAACGGTCCGCGGGAGGAGGCGGCCCTGATCGCCGTGCTGATGCGCGAGGCGTTGGAGACGCCTGGCCGCACGGCCGCGCTGGTGACGCCCGACCGCATGCTGGCGCGCCGGGTGCAGGCCGCGCTGCGCCGCTGGGGGATCGAGGTCGACGACACCGGCGGCACGCCGCTGAGCAAGACCGCTCCAGGCGCCTTCCTGCTGCACATCGTGGAGGTGCTTGCCGAGGACGCCAGCCCCATCGCGCTCTTGTCGCTGCTGAAGCATCCGCTCGCAGCGCTGGGCCTCGACCCCGCCCATTGCCGCCGGGTGGCGCGCACGCTCGACCGCGCAGTGCTGCGGGGCCCGCGGCCCACGCCGGGACTGGACGCCCTGCGCCACATCGTGGCCGGGCTGCGGCGCAGGGTGGCGGAGGGCGACCGGCGCGCCGTGCCGGGCGGCGTGCACGACCGCGACCTTGCCGCCGTGGACGATGTGCTGGCGCGGCTGGACGCGGCGCTGGCGCCGCTGGGCAAGCTTTTCGCCTCGGGGTCCGCCCCGCTCCCCGCGATCGCCCGGGCGCTCGAGAGCGCGGCCATCGCGGTCGGCACGAGCGACCGGGAGGCGGGCGGCGACCGGCTCTGGCGCGGCGATGCCGGGGACGCCGCGGTGCAGCTTCTCGACCGGCTGGCGGGGTGCCCCGACGGGGCTCTCGGCATCGCCGGGCGCGAAGCCGGGCCGATCCTGCGCGGCATGATGGACCGGATCCCCGTGCGGCAGCGGGCCACGACTCATCCGCGCCTGAAGATCCTCGGCGCCGCGGAAGCGCGCATGACGACCGCCGACGTGCTGATCCTCGGCGGGCTGAACGAAGGCACCTGGCCGCAGGTGCCCGATGCGGACCCCTGGCTCACGCGGGGGATGCGGAGCGCGCTCGGCCTCCTGCCGCCGGAGCGCCGCCTCGGCCTCGCTGCGCATGACATCGCCCAGGCACTGGGCGCGCCGTGCGTGCACATGACGCGTGCAGAGAAGGCGGGCGGCAAGCCGCAGGTCGCCTCGCGCTGGCTCACGCGGCTGGAAAGCCTCGTGCTGGGCCTGCAGGGGGAAGAGGCGCTGCACGCCCTCTACCGTGCCCATGACGCAGGCCCCTGGGCCGCCGCGCTCGACGATGCGGAGCGGGTCGAAGGACCGGGCCGCCCCGCGCCGAAGCCGCCCGTTCGCCTGCGGCCGCGCCGGTTGTCGGTGACGCGGATCGAGCGCTGGATCCGCGACCCCTACGAGATCTATGCGCAATATGTGCTCAAGCTCTCACCGCTGGACCCGCTCGACGCCGCGCCCGACGCGCGCGACCGGGGAACGGCGTTGCATGCCGCGCTCGAAGCCTTCCTGGAGGAGATCGGCGACGGCCCCCTTCCTGCCGACGCCGCCGCGCGGCTGGAGGCGGCGGGCCGCGCTGCGTTCGCTCACCTGGAGGATTTTCCCGGCGCGCACGCTCTCTGGTGGGGCAAGTTCCGTCGCGCCGCCGCCTGGTTCCTGGAGTGGGAAGGCCAGCGGCGCGCCCAGGGCAAGGTTCCGCTGGCGCTCGAGGTGCGCGGAGAGATGGAGATCGAGGCGGGCCTCGCGCCCTTCGTGCTCACCGGGACTGCCGACCGCGTCGACCTTCTGCCGGACGGTACGGCGGAGATCCTGGACTACAAGACCGGCAGCGGCGCAAGCGCAAGCACGGTGGCGAGCGGCCTGAGCCCGCAATTGCCGCTGGAGGCCGCAATGCTGATGGCGGGCAACCTCGGCGGGCTCGGCCCGCGCGAGGTGTCCGCGCTCACCTATGTGGAACTGAAGGGCGGGCGGGAACCCGGCAACGAGAAATCCGCCCTGGGCGGCAAGGCGAAGAAGACGGCTGCGGAGCTTGCAGCCGAAGCGCGGACAGGTCTCGCCGAGCGGGTGGCGCGCTATGACGATCCGGACGTGGGATATCTCTCGCGCCTGCGGCCACAGAACGTGAGCGCGGAGGGCGACTACGATCACCTCGCCCGTGTGCGCGAGTGGACGGCGGGCGACGCCGGCGACGCGGAGGAGGGCGAATGAGCGTGACAGACGCCTTCCGCGAAAGCGTCCGCGCACCGCAGCGCGCCGCCGCCGCGCCGGATACCTCGGTCTGGGTCTCCGCCAATGCCGGGTCGGGCAAGACGCGCGTGCTGGTCGACCGGGTGGCGCGCCTGCTCCTGGCGGGGACGCCGCCCGCGCGCCTGCTCTGCCTGACCTTCACAAAGGCGGCGGCGAGCGAGATGGCGACGCGTCTCTTCCGCACGCTGGGCGGCTGGGCGACGATGCCGGACGACAGCCTGCTCGCCGAGTTGCAGGAACTGACCGGCGCCCCGGCGCACGCGGAACGGCTGCGCGACGCGCGCCGGCTGTTCGCGCGGGCCCTGGAGACGCCGGGCGGCCTCAAGATCCAGACGATCCATGCCTTCTGCGAAAGCCTGCTGAAGCGGTTCCCGCTCGAGGCCGGCCTCAGCCCGCATTTCGACGTGGCCGACGAGGGAACGGCGCAGGCCCTGCTGGAGGAGGCGTTCGACGGCGTGCTGGCCCATCTCGATCCGCATGTCCGAACCGAGATGGCGGAGGCTGTCGGGCGGCTGTCCGAGATCTGCACGCACGAAACCCTGCTTGGCCATGTGCGCACATTGCAGACACTGTGGCGGCGGCACGGGCTGGAGGAGCCGGAGACGGAAGTTGCCGCCCTGGCCCGGACGCTCGGCCTGCAGCCGGGCACAACCGCGAGCCAGGTCCGGGCGGAGTTCGCAGCCGAGAGCGGCAGACACGGCTGGCAGGAGGCGCTGGAACGGGTCGCACAGGACCGCACCAAGACATTCCAGGCAAAGGCAGCCGCGCTGCTGGCTGCCCTGCGAGGCAACGAGCCGGCCATGCGCGAACCGGCCTTCCGCGCCTTCGCACTCAGGAAGGATGGCGACCGCCTCAAGGACCTTGCCCCGAAGAAGCTGCTCGAGACCTATCCCGGGCTCGGCGACACGCTGGAAGCGATACAGGACTGGGTCGTCGCGATGGACGCGCGGGTGCGGGCGGCGCGTCAACTCGACGCCATGGACGACATCCTGACCGTTGCGCGCGCGGTCGACGACCGCTACCGGCAAGCCAAGCGCGCCCGCGCGCTGCTCGACTACGACGATCTGATCGACGCCGCGCGCGACCTGCTGGTGCACGGACACATGACGCCCTGGGTGCTGTTCAAGCTCGACGGCGGCATCGACCATGTGCTGGTCGACGAGGCGCAGGACACCGCGCCCGAGCAATGGGCGATCGTCGGCGCGCTGACCGAGGAATTCTTCGCCGGCGAGGGCGCGCGTCCCCTGCCCCGCACTCTGTTCGCGGTGGGCGACGAGAAACAGTCCATCTACAGCTTCCAGGGGGCCGATCCGCGCGCTGTGGCCGATACGCGCGAGCGCTTCCGTACGGCGGCGCTGAACGCGGACGCGGCGTGGGCGCAGCCGCGCCTCGAGACGTCCTTCCGCACCGTCCCGCCGGTTCTGGAGGTGGTCGACGCGGTCTTCGCCGATCCGGCGGCCCGCGACGGGCTGGTATTCGAGGCCGGAGAAGAGATCGCGCACCGCGCGTTCCGCGCCGGAGAGCCGGGATCGGTCGAGCTTTGGCCGCTGCTGGAGAACGAGCAGGACGCACCGCCGGACGTCTGGTGGACGGAGGTGGACCGCCCGTCCCCGTCGAGCGGCAAGCTGAAGCTCGCCCGTCTCGTCGCCGAGCAGGTCGCGGCCTGGCTCAACGGTCCGGACCGGCGGCGGATCGACGCCTTGCAGCGCGACGCCCGTCCCGGCGACATCCTGATCCTGGTGCGGTCCCGCGACGCACTGGCCCGCGCCATCGCCCGCGAACTGAAGGAACGTGGCGTTCCCGTCGCCGGCATGGACCGCATGGTCCTGACCGAACAGATCGCGGTCATGGACCTTCTGGCAGTCGCCGAGGTCGCCCTGCTGCCCGAGGACGACCTGACCCTTGCCGCCGCGCTCAAGTCCCCGATCTGCGGCCTGACGGACGATCACCTGATCGCGCTTGCGCCGGAACGCAAGGGCACGCTCTGGCAGGCGCTCGAGACAGCCGCCGCAGCGCCGGACGCGCCGCCCGAGGTGGCCGCCGCCCACGGCCTTCTCGCGCGCGCCCGCGCACGGGCGGACTTCACCGCGCCCTACGAGTTCTTCTCCTGGCTGCTCGACGTCGAGGACGGGCGCAGGCGCCTCGCCGCGCGGCTTGGCCCGGAGATTCACGACCCGGTGGACGAGCTGCTGGCCCAGTCGCTGGATTTCGAGCGGACCGGCACGCCCGCGCTGCAGGCCTTCCTGCACTGGATCCGCCGCTCGGCCCACGAGGTCAAGCGCGAGATGGAGCAGCGGGCGGACGCGGTGCGCATCATGACGGTGCATGGCGCGAAGGGGCTCGAGGCCAATATCGTCATTCTCCCGGACACCACCCGAAAGCCGAGCGACGGCGCCAGGACCGCCGGCCTGTTCCACGACGAGACGCTGCACGCGACCGTCTGGGGCCAGAGCAAGAGCGGGGACGCCGATCCGGTCAAGGAGGCCCGTCTGCGCCGCGAAGCGGCGAATGCGATGGAGGAACGGCGCCTGCTCTATGTCGCGCTGACCCGGGCCCGCGATCAGTTGATTGTCGCGGGCGCGCTCGGCGGCAAGCCGAAGGAGGGGGCGGAGCCGGAAGCCCCGGAGGGCTGCTGGTACAATCTGGTCAAGGCGGGCCTGCTGCGCCGGGGCGCCCGGGAGGTGCCGGTGCCGGGGATCGACGGCCCGGTTCTCCGCCATGCATCCGACGATGGCATGCGCTCAAGGCCTGAGCCCGCGGTCCCCACGAGCGCGCGCCCCCCCGCCCCGCCGCCCGCATGGCTTTCTGCGCCCCCGCGCGAGGAACCGGTCCCGCCCCGCCCGCTCAGCCCGTCCTCGGCGCTGGCCGAGGAGCCGGGCCCCGGCGCCGCCGATCCGGAACGGGCACGGCGCGCCCGCCGCCGCGGCACGCTGATCCACCGGCTGCTGGAGACCCTGCCCGACCTTCCCGCAACGGACCGGGCAGGCGCGGGGCGGCGCTATCTGGACACCGCGGCGCGCGATCTCGACGGCGACGCGCGCGCCGCCCTCCTCGACGAGGCGCTGGGCGTCCTGGAGACGGAGGGACTGGCACCCCTGTTTGCACCCGGCTCCCGCGCCGAGGTGCCGCTGGCGGGTGTACTGGCGGAGCTTGGCGGACGCGTGGTCAGCGGCACGGTCGACCGGCTCGCGGTGACGGACACGCAGGTCATCGTCGCGGACTACAAGACCAATCGGCCGCCGCCGTTGGAGGTGACCGACGTCCCCGACGCATATGCCGCGCAGATGGCCGTCTATCGCGCCGCGCTGAAGGCGATCTATCCCGGCCGCGAGATCGCGTGCTGGCTGGTCTGGACGTGGGACGCGCGCGCCATGCACCTTCCCGACGCGGTGCTGGACGCGGCGCTGGCCCGCCTGGACACAGGCGCGCATCGGCTCGCTTGACGCTTCGCACCCGGCTGCTTAGGTCTAGACGCGAAGGGCCGGGCGCCGCCCCAGGCGCCGGCCTGTCAGGATACAAGTACCCGTGATCCGCAACGACGAGAGGAGAGGGCCGATGGCGACCGCCAAGGTGACCGATGCAAGCTTCGAGGCCGACGTGCTGAAATCCGGCAAGCCGGTGCTCGTGGATTTCTGGGCCGAATGGTGCGGTCCCTGCCGGCAGATCGCTCCGGCGCTGGAGGAAATTTCCGGCGAACTCGGCGAGAAGCTGACGGTCGTCAAGATCAACATCGACGAGAATCCGGTGACGCCGACCAAGTACGGCGTGCGCGGCATTCCGACCATGATGATCTTCAAGGACGGTCAGGTCGCCGCGACCAAGGTCGGGGCGCTGCCCAAGGGCAAGATCGTGGAGTGGATCGACGGGGCCGTCTGACCCACGCTCCTGCGCGCTGTCAGGAATTGGCGCGCAGGATCTGACCGGCGAGATAGAGCGACCCGCAGAGGAGCACCCTTTGCGGGTCGTTTCCGTCCCGGGCGAGGCGGCGCAGCGCGTCGTCCACGCTGTCGGCCGTGCGCGTCGTGAAGCCCAGCGCGAGCGCCGCCGCAGCGATGTCGGCAGCCGGGACAGCCGCCTCCTCCCCCGGGATCGTCACAGCCGTCACGGTGCGCGCGAGCCCCGAGAAAGGCGCAAGGAAACCGCCCACGTCCTTGGTGTTGATCATGCCGACCACGAGGTGCAGCGGCATGGGCCGCGCGTCCTCCATCGCCGCCATCTCGCCCGCGAGCGCCGCGCCCGCCGCGGGGTTGTGCCCGCCGTCGAGCCAGACCTCGTCGTCGGAGGTCAGTGTCTCCACCAGCGGCCCGCGCGTGAGGCGCTGCAGCCGGGCGGGCCAGGCGACACGGACAAGCCCCCGCTCATAGGCGCGCGTCGGCAGGGCGAAACGGTCCTGCGCCCGCAAGGCCGCGATGGCGAGACCGGCGTTCGAGACCTGGTGATGGCCGGGCAGGCGTGGGCGCGGCAGGTCGAGAAGGCCAGAGGCATCCTCGTAGACCATCCGGCCGCCCTCCTCCCGCACCTCGAAGTCGCGGCCCTCCAC
>JAJLJT010000130.1:0-5674 GCA_033844555.1 Alphaproteobacteria bacterium
CCGATCAGCCAGCGGCGGATCTCGCTCGTGCCCGCGCCGATCTCGTAGAGCTTGGCGTCGCGCAGCAGGCGGCCCGTCGGATACTCGTTGATGTAGCCGTTGCCGCCCAGCGCCTGGATCGCCTCCAGCGCCATCCACGTCGCCTTCTCCGCGGCGAAGAGGATCGCGCCCGCGGCGTCCTTGCGCGTCGTCTGGCCCGCGTCGCACGCCTTCGCCACGGCGTACACATAGGCGCGCGCGGCGTTCATGGTGACGTACATGTCGGCAATCTTGCCCTGCATCAGCTGGAACTCGCCGATCGCCTGGCCGAACTGCTTGCGCTCATGCACATAAGGCATGACCACGTCCATGCACGCCTGCATGATGCCCAGCGGACCCGCCGCCAGCACCGCGCGCTCGTAGTCGAGGCCGGACATGAGGACGTTCACGCCCTTGCCGACCGCGCCCATGACGTTCTCCTCGGGCACCTCGCAGTCCTCGAACACCAGCTCGCCCGTGTTCGACCCGCGCATGCAGAGCTTGTCGAGCTTCTGCGCGACCGAGAAGCCCTTGAACTCCTTCTCGATCAGGAAGGCCGTGATGCCGCGGGGACCCGCCTGCGGATCAGTCTTGGCATAGACGATCAGCAGGTCGCCGCCGGGACCGTTGGTGATCCAGAACTTCGAGCCGTTGAGGATGTAGCGGTCACCCTTCTTCTCTGCCTTGAGCCGCATGGAGACGACGTCGGAGCCCGCCCCCGGCTCCGACATGGCGAGGCCGCCCACATGCTCGCCCGAGACGAGCTTGGGCAGATAGCGGCGCTTCTGCTCGTCCGTGCCCCAGCGGCGCAGCTGGTTCACGCACAGGTTCGAATGCGCGCCATAGGAGAGACCGACCGAGGCCGAGCCGCGGCTGATCTCCTCCATGGCGATGCAATGCTCGAGATAGCCGAGGCCGGAGCCGCCCCACTCCTCCTCCACCGTGATGCCGAGGAGCCCCATCTCCCCCAGCTTCGGCCAGAGCTGGCGCGGAAACTCGTCCGTGCGGTCGATGTCGGCGGCGAGCGGGGCCACATGGTCGGCGGTGAAGGAGCGCACCGTGTCGCGGATCATCTCGGCCGTCTCGCCGAGGTTGAAGTTCATCGACGGAAAATCGTTCGGAATCATCGGTGTCCCTTTCGGCTCGCGCGGAGCGTGGAGCGCGCGCCGCGCGCCCGGTCGTGATGTCGTTCGTGGCCCGAGTGTCGGCGTTTCGGCGCGCCGGTCAAGGCTGCCTAGAGCAGCACCAGCGCGGCGAGCCCCAGAAAGGCGAAGAAGCCCACCACGTCCGTCACCGTCGTCACGAACACGCTGGAGGCCACCGCCGGGTCGATCTTCAGCCGGTCGAGCGCAACCGGGATCAGCACGCCCGAAAGACCGGCCGCCAGCATGTTGATGACCATGGCCGCCGCCATGACGAGGCCGAGGGGGAGGCTCTCGAACCAGAAGCCCGCCACCGCACCCATCAGCACCGCGAACAGCATGCCGTTCAGCAGCCCCACCGCCGTCTCCCGCCAGATGACGCGGGCGGAGTTGAGCGAGGTCAGTTCCTTCGTCGCGATGGCGCGCACGGCGACGGTGAGCGACTGCGTACCCGCGTTTCCGCCCATGGAGGCGACAATCGGCATGAGCACCGCGAGCGCCACGATCTGGGCGATCGACCCCTCGAACCAGGAGATGACCCAGGACGCGAGCAGCGCGGTCGCGAGGTTCACCACGAGCCATGGGAAACGATAGCGGGTGGTCGCGACCACGGTGTCGGAGAGATCCTCGTCGCCGACGCCGCCGAGGCGCTTGATGTCCTCGTCCGCCTCCTCCGCGATGATGTCGACCACGTCGTCGACCATGATGACGCCGACGAGGCGGCCGCTGTCGTCCACCACCGGGGCGGAGACGAGGCCGTACTGCTCGAACCGGTAGGCGACGTCTTCCTGGTCGGTCTCGACCGCGATGGTCTCGACGTCGGTGTCGGCGATGTCCTCGATGATGACGGCGCGGCGCGAGCGCAAGAGGTCCGACAGCGCGACCGTGCCCACGGGCTTGTAGGCCGGGTCGACCACGATCAGCTCGTAGAAGTCGTCGGGCAGGTCCGGCGTCTCGCGCATGTAGTCGATGACCTGGCCGACCGTCCAGTAGGACGGGACCGCGATCAGCTCCCGCTGCATGAGGCGGCCGGCGGAGCCTTCGGGGTATTGCAGGCCCTGCTCGACCGCGGTGCGATCCTCCGGCGCGACCTCCTTCAGGATCTCCTGCTGCACCTCGGGGTCGAGGTCTTCCAGCAGGTAGACCGCGTCGTCGGTGTCGAGTTCCGAGATCGCAGCCGCGACCGCCTTCGGGTCGAGCTGGTCGAGCACGTCGTCGCGGATGCCCTCGTCCAGTTCCGAGAGCACGTCGGCGGTCAGCAGCGCTCCCAGCAGCGCGACGAGATCGCGCCGCTCGTCCCGGTTCAGGAGGCCGATGAGGTCGGCGAGGTCGGCGGGGTGCAGTTCGGCGCACAGGTCGCGGATCTGCGCCCCGTCGGCGGCATCCAGCGCGGCGACGACAGCGGCGACGAAGCGCGGGCCGAGCGTCGCGCCGCCTTCGTCTTCCTCCTCGAACGCCAGCCGGTTGCCGTCCGCCATGTCCCCTCCGAAGGTATCGTCCGATCGCGTGCCCTTGGTTCAGCCCGGCGCCGCCGCGCCCCGCCGGAAGACTACACCGGAGGGCGCCGCTTGGCGCGGGAAACGAAAAAGGCCGGCGATCCGAAGAGCGCCGGCCTGAATTCTGGTGCGGCCGAGAAGACTCGAACTTCCACGGGTGTTACCCCACAAGCACCTCAAGCTTGCGCGTCTACCAGTTCCGCCACGGCCGCGAGGTGGCGGGGGTGTAGCAAATGCCCCGCCCCTTGTGAAGCCCTCTTGCGCGGGAAAATCTGCGGGCGCGCACGCCCGCTCAGGCGGCGTCGCGCGCGTCCGGCGTTTCGCCCGCCGCCCCGCCCTTGCGGGGCACCCCGGTCACCTGGATCGCAAGACGGTCGCCCTGGATCACAAGCTCCCCATGTGCGATGAGCACGTCGTTCGCATAGAGCCGGACAGGCGCGCTCACATGGGCGTCGAGCTCGATCAGCGCCCCGCGCCCCATGCGCAGCAGGCGGCCGATCGGCATGGTCGTCCGGCCGAGGACCGCCACCACCTCGATTGACACGGCATCGACTGGAAGCATCTCATCTCATCCCATGAGCACGCAGTCTCCCGACCACACTGGCGCGTCAGGGTTTACGGACCGTGAACGCGCGCACCCGCCCGAATGGCGCATCAGCGACGCGCCCGTCCCCTATGCGCAGGCGGTCGCCGACATGGAGGCGCGCGTCGCCGCCATCGCCGCGGGCACGGCGGGCGAGCAGGTGTGGCTGCTGGAGCACCCGCCCCTCTACACCGCCGGCACAAGTGCCAAGCCCGCCGACCTGCTGGCGGCGGACCGGTTCCCGGTGTTCGAGAGCGGGCGCGGCGGGCAGCTGACCTATCACGGGCCGGGCCAGCGCATCGCCTATGTGATGCTCGACCTGCGCACCCGCGGGCAGGACGTGCGCGCCTTCGTCACGCTGCTGGAACGCTGGGTGATCGCCACGCTCGACCGCTTCAACGTGGCGGGCGAGGTGCGCGAGGGGCGCGTCGGCGTCTGGGTCAAGCGCCCGGACAAGGGGCCAGGGCACGAGGACAAGATCGCGGCCATCGGCATCCGCCTGCGCCGCTGGGTGAGCTTTCACGGCATCTCGCTGAACGTGGAGCCGGAGCTTGAGCACTTCTCCGGCATCGTGCCGTGCGGCATCGCCGATCCGCGGTACGGGGTGACGAGCCTCGCCGACCTCGGCCTGCCCGTGACCATGCCGGAGGTGGACATGGCTTTGCGGTCCGCCTTCGAGGAGGTGTTCGGCCGCTGAGCGCCGGAGCCTCAGGCGCCCCGTCAAAGCGTCGGGTCAAAGCGTCGGGCGCACCGCGAAATCGCGGCCCTGCGGCGCGTCCCCCTCGGCCAGCACATCGACGGCGCTGACGCGGGCGGCGCGCGGCCCCTCGCGGCAGGCGGCCACGAGGTCGTCGAGGCTCTCCTGCGGCCCCGCCGCCACCGCCTCAACGCTGCCGTCGGCGCGGTTGCGCACCCAGCCCGAGAGGCCCAGCATCTGCGCGCGCCGCTCCACGAAGGCGCGGAAGCCCACGCCCTGCACCCGGCCGCGCACATGGATGCGGATGGCGGAATGCGCGCCGCTCACAGCCACGACTCCAGCATGGCGAGATAGGGCGCGGGCAGGCCCCACTCCCGCGCGCCCGGCAGCACGCGGGTGTCGAGATAGCCCGCGTAGGGCCTGCCGTGGGTCTGGCGCAGGTCGATATAGGTCAGCGCCTCGTGCCGCGCGCCGTCCTCCGCGATCACGGGTAGGATCCGCTTCTCGTACTTGCCGTCGGTGACGCCTTCGAACCGGTCGAGCGACGCCTCGCACACGTCCGTCAGATCCCAGAGCGCGCCGATCACCGTCTGCCCCTCGGCGGGCGCGATGGTCGCCACCCCGCGCTCGTTGATGAGGAAGCGCCACCCCTCCAGCCGCGCGACCGTCAGGCCGCGCGCCGCAGGGCAACGTTCCGCCATCTGGCGGCGCAGCAGGTTGGACCCATAGGCGAAATAAAGACCCATCGCCCCTCACGCACCGTTGCGGATCAGGAGAACTCCATGATGACCGCGTCGACCGCGAGGCTGTCGCCCGGCGCGGCCTTGATGGCGGCGACGGTCGCCTTGCGCTCGGCCCGCAGCACGTTCTCCATCTTCATGGCCTCGACCACCGCGAGCGCCTCGCCCTCCTGCACCTCGGCGCCCTCCTCGACGAGGATGGAGACGACGAGACCCGGCATCGGGCAAAGCAGCATCTTCGAGGTGTCCGGCGGCTCCTTGTAGGGCATGAGGCGGACGAGCGCGGCCTCGCGCGCGCTGCGCGCCTGCAGCCGGATCGACGCGCCGCGGTGGGAGACGAGATAGCCGTCGTTGAGCGGCGCGATCTGCGCCACCGTCCGCTCCCCGTTCACCTGGCCGTGGAAGACGGGGTCGCCCGGCCGCCAGTTCGAGCGGACCTCGAAGCGCTGTTCGCCCCCATCCTTGTGCAGCGTGACGGCGAAGCCGTCCGCCAGCGGCTCGACATGCACCGGATACTCGGCCTCGATCCGTCCCGGCTCACCGCGCATGACGACCCAGTCGCGCGGCACGGGCGGCACAGGCCCTTCGCGCGGGCCGCTGACGTGGCGCGCGCGGCTCAGCGCCCGGACATGCAGCGAGGCGACGATGGCGGCGAGCGCCTCGACCCGCTCGGGCGCAAGCTCGACGCCCGAGAAGCCCTCGGGAAACTCCTCCGCGATGTAGTTCGTGGTCAGCGTGCCCTTGCGGAACCGCTCCTGCCCCATCACGGCGGAGAGGAAGGGCACGTTGTGGCCGAGGCCGTCGATGAAGAACTCGTCGAGCGCGTCGGCCATGTGGTCGATGGCCGCCAGCCGCGACGGACCGTGCGTGACCAGCTTGGCGATCATCGGGTCGTAGAACATCGACACCTCGCCGCCCTCGTAGACGCCGGTGTCGTTGCGCACGGTCAGGCCGCCTTCCGACGATTCCGCGGGCGGCCGGTAGCGCACGAGGCGCCC
>JAJLJT010000131.1:0-1587 GCA_033844555.1 Alphaproteobacteria bacterium
AAGCGCATTCAGCCCCGCGACCACCGCCTTGCGGCGCGCGTCGAAGGCCGCCAGCATCTCGGCGACGGCGTCCTGCGGGCCTTCGAGCGCGGCCTTGCCCGCCCATTGCGCGGGCGCGTTCACGCAGGAGTGCGCGTTGACGCAGAGCTTGCGGGCGTGCCCCACGAGCTGGTCAGGCCACACGGCGTAGCCCAGCCGCCAGCCGGTCATCGCATAGGTCTTGGACCAGCCGTCGAGCATGATCAGCTGGCCGCGGATTTCCGGGTACTTGAGAAGGCTCTCGTGCGCCTCCCCGTCATAGGTCATGCAGGAATAGATCTCGTCCGACAGGATCGCCACGTCGGGCCGCTTGGCAAGACCGGCGGCGAGCTTCGCCACCTCCGCCTTCGGCATCACGCCGCCGCAGGGATTGCCGGGCGAGTTGACGATCACGAGGCGCGTCGCGGGCGTCAGCCGCGACAGCACGTCGTCCGCCGTCGCGCCGAAGCCCGTCTCCTCGCGCAGGGGTACGGGGACAGGGCGCGCGCCCGTGAACTCGATCATCGAGCGGTAGATGGGAAAGCCCGGATCGGGATAGAGGATGTCCACGCCCGGCTGGCCGAACATCAGGATGGCGAAGAACATCGTGACCTTGCCGCCCGGCACGACGACCACATTGTCGGGGTTCACCTCGACGCCGTGCCGGCGGTGCAGGTCGGCCGACACGGCCTCGCGCAGCGGCAATATGCCCGTCGCGGGCGTGTAGCCGTGATGCCCGTCGCGCAGCGCCTTGACCGCGGCCTCGACGATGTGCGGCGGCGTCGGGAAATCGGGCTGGCCGATCCCCAGATTGACGATGTCGCGGCCCTGGGCCGCCAGTTGCGTCGCCCGGGCGAGAACCGCGAAGGCGTTCTCCTCCCCGATGCGGTCCATGCCCTCGATCGGTTGCAGCATCCCAAGCGGCCTCCTTCGGCCTGTTCTTCTCAAGACTTACGACCAGCCGGAAAACGGCGTCTCGGCTACCGGCGTCGGCGGCGGACGTCCCTCTTCCCACGCCACGAGATTGTCGACGACGATGTCCGCCATCGCCAGCCGCGTGGCCTGCGTGCTGGAGCCGACGTGCGGAAACAGCACGGCATTGTCGAGCGCCATCAGTTCCGCCGGGACATGCGGCTCGTCCGCGAAGACGTCGAGACCCGCCGCGGCGATGCGGCCCTCCTTCAGCGCGGCGATCAGCGCCTGCTGGTCGACGACGGACCCGCGCGCGATGTTGACCAGCACGCCTTGCGGCCCCAGCGCGTCGAGCACGCGCGCATCGACGAGGTTCTGCGTCTCCGGCCCGCCCGGCGTCGCCAGCACGAGCGTGTCGACCGCCGCCGCCAGCGAGACGATGTCCGGGTAATAGGCGTAGGGCACGTCCGGCTTAGGCGTACGCGCGGTGTAGGCGACCTCCACGTCGGACGCCGCCGCCCGGCGCGCGATCGCCGCCCCGATACGGCCGAGGCCCGCGACCCCCACGGTCCGCCCCCGCATCGACAGGGGCGACAGCGGGAAAGGCCCGGTGCGTTCCCATTTCCCCTCGCGCAGCCAGCGTTCCGCATGGCCGAA
>JAJLJT010000132.1:0-3989 GCA_033844555.1 Alphaproteobacteria bacterium
GTCCGCCGAGCCGCCGACCGTCGCGGTCACGATGGGGTTGATGACCTCCAGTGCCTTCTGCGAGGCGACGCGCGTCGCCATGGCGGGCGCGGTCTCCGACAGGGCCTTCTTGTGCGCGGCGATGGCGGTGGAAAGCTCAGCCGGCAGCGCACCCGACAGCAGGGCCTCGAACTCCGCGCGCGCGTCCGATGCGGCGAGCCGGTCTTCCCACGCCTTGCGCCCGGCCGCGCCCTTTGCGCCGATGGCGGTCCAGGTGGCGCGGATCTCCTCCGGGATCTCGAACGGCGGATAGGGCCAGTTCAGTTCCTTGCGGGCAGCCGCGATCTCGTCGGCGCCGAGCGGCGAACCGTGCACGCCCGCCGTCCCCTTCTTGTTCGGCGCGCCATAGCCGATCACGGTCTTGCAGGCGATGAGCGAGGGCAGGGGCGAGGTGCGCGCCCGCGCGATGGCCGCGGCGACCGCCTCTGGATCGTGGCCGTCGACCTCGTCCGTCTCCCAGCCCGCCGCCTCGAACCGCGCCAGCATGTCGCCCGTGACCGCGAGCTTCGTCGGTCCGTCGATGGAGATCTGGTTGTCGTCGAACAGCACGATCAGCTTGCCGAGCTTCAGGTGGCCGGCGAGACCGATCGCCTCGTGGCTCACGCCCTCCATCAGGTCGCCGTCGCCCGCGATGACATAGGTGTGATGGTCGACCAGCGCGTCGCCGAAGCGGGCGTTCATCATCCGCTCGCCCAGCGCCATGCCGACCGCGGTCGCGATCCCCTGGCCGAGCGGGCCGGTCGTCGTCTCGATCCCCGCGCCGTGGCCGTACTCAGGGTGGCCGGCCGTGCGCGACCCGAGCTGGCGGAAGTTCTTCAGCTGCTCCAGCGGGAAATCCTCGTACCCGGTCAGGTGCAGCAGGGAATAGAGCAGCATGGACCCGTGGCCCGCCGACAGGACGAAGCGGTCGCGGTCGGCCCAGCCGGGCCGCTTCGGATCGAACTTCAGGAACTGGCGGAACAGGACCGTCGCCACGTCGGCCATGCCCATCGGCATGCCGGGGTGACCCGACTTCGCGGCTTCGACGGCGTCCATCGACAGCGCGCGCAGGGCGTTGGCGAGGAGGGTGTGGTCTGTCGTGGGAGTCGTCATCGGTTCCGGTGCACTCGCATTCTTTCAAGGTGGCCGGGCCGGGGTCCGGAAACGCGGAATCGGGCGCATCGCGCCCCGGCTGCTCCAGCGGCGGGCGGCACCGGCCGTGCCCTTGAAAAGAACGCAAGGCATCCCGCGCCGGGACCGCGGAACTTTCGCGCGGGCAGGGATGAGGTCCGGCAACTTCCGGAAATGACCCGCGCCCGCGGCGCGCGCAACATGGCGAGGCTTCCGGGGGGCGTCAAGCCTTAAGCGGGCCCTCGCCGCCGGGTTTCGCGCCTGCCATGCCGAAGCCCGATTCCGGCAGGTGCCAATCCGGTTTCACCTGTGCTAAGGCAGACGGTCAGGTGCCGGGCGCGCGGGAGATCTCCGCAAGCCTGCCGCGCCCATGTCGACGGGGGGCTGATCGGAGGTGAGGAATGAGCGATCTTGAGGCGGCCCTGTCCCGGCTCGAGCAGGCGTTTTCGGATCTGGACGGCGCGGTCGACGCGACGCTCCAGCGCCAGGACGATGTCGGGCGCCTGCTGGAGGAACTGGAAACCCTGCGCAGCGAACGCGAGGGGCTGGTCGCGCAGGTCAGGAAGCTGCAGGAAACGCGTGCCGTGACCGGCGAGGTCGATGCGCGGCTCGAGGCGGCGATCGGAAAGGTCGAGGGCATTCTTGCGCTCGACCGCGCGGGCGGCTGACGGAGGGCGATGGCGATGACCAATGTGTCGGTGGAGATCAATGGACGCGGGTATCTCGTGACATGCGACCCGGGCCAGGAAGATCGCATCCGCGCCCTTGGACGCCACGTCGACGGCCATGTCCGCACGCTGGTCGAGGGGGGCGTGCGCACGTCGGACATCAATCTGCTGCTGTTGGCCGCGCTGACCGTGACGGACGAGTATTTCGAGGCGCGCGCCGCCGCCGGCGCGGCCGACGCGGCCGCGGACGGCGCCGCTGTGCCAGAGGCGGAGCTGGCGCGTATCGTCAACGGCGTGGCCGAACGCGTGGAGGGCATTGCGGCGCGGCTTCGCCAGCCCTAAGTTCAGCGCGCGGGTACTGCCCGGTTCGTCAGACGCGTAAATCCCGGGAGCCGATATCGACCTCCAGGGAGCTGTCCCTGTCCCGGGCCGTGGCCTGGGACACACGGCGCCCACCTGTCTATGACGGGCTCACGGAGGATTTCAGACCGTCAACGGCCAGGGTGGTCCCGCACGCCATTCCGATTGCGCCTTCCGCACTGTGTGCCTTCCGCAGCGCGAGCCTTGCAGGGGAGAGCGGCCCGTGACGGGCAATCCCGCCGATCCCGGTTCCATCGCCGCCGTCAAGGCCGCCGCGCGGGCGGAGGCGAAGGCCCAGCGCCGGGCCGCGCAGGCCGCGGCAGGGCCCGACGCGGGCGTGCGCGCCGCGCAGAACTGGATGCGGCTTGCGGGCGATGTTGCCGGGCGCACCGTCGCCGTCTATTACGCGATGGGCGAGGAGATGCCGACCTTGCCGCTGATCGCGGCGCTGAACCGCGCGGGCGCGGCGACGGCGCTGCCGGTGGTGGCGGGGCGGGACCGCCCGCTCGTCTTCCGCGCCTGGGCGCCGGGCGATCCGTTGGTTTCCGGCGGCTTCGGAACGTCGGTTCCGGCCGCGGACGCGCCGGAGGCGGTGCCGGACATCCTCGCCGTGCCATTGCTGGCGTGGGACGGGGAGGGGTATCGTCTGGGCTATGGCGGCGGGTTTTACGACCGGACGCTGGCGGCACTGAGGGCGGCAGACCCGGGGGTCCGGGCCATCGGGCTCGCGTTCGCGGGGCAACGGGTGGCACGCGTCCCGCGCGAGGCGACCGACATCGCGCTCGACGCGCTCGCCCACGAGGCGGGCATCGTGAGGTTTGGAGAGGAGACGGCATGAGGCTCGTCTATCTGGGTGACATCGTGGGCCGCGCCGGGCGCGACGCGGTGGTGGAGCGCGCGGGCGAGATCCGCCGCAGGCTCGACGCCGACCTGCTGATCGTGAACGGGGAGAATGCCGCCGGCGGGTTCGGCATCACGCAGAAGATCTGCGAGGACCTCTATGCCGCGGGCGTCGACGTGATCTCGACCGGCAACCATGTCTGGGACCAGCGCGAACTGCTCGACTACATCGACAGCGATCCGCGGCTGATCCGCCCGATCAACTTCCCCGCCGGGACGCCGGGGCGCGGTGCGACCATGGTGGAAAGCGCGCGCGGCCACCAGGTGCTGGTGATCAACGCCATGGGCCGCATCTTCATGGACCCGCTCGACGACCCCTTCGCCGGGGTCGAGGAGCAGCTGGCGCTCTGCCGTCTGCGCGAGAGCGTGGACGCCATCGTCGTCGACATCCATGCCGAGGCGTCGAGCGAGAAGATGGCGATGGGGCACTTCTGCGACGGGCGGGCGAGCTTCGTCGTCGGCAGCCATTCCCATGTGCCGACGGCGGACGCGCAGATCCTGCCCGGCGGCACGGCCTACCAGACCGACGCGGGCATGTGCGGCGACTACGATTCCGTGATCGGGATGGAGAAGACCGAGCCGCTCAACCGCTTCACGCGCAAGATCGCGCAAGGCCGCTTCGCGCCCGCCATGGGCGAGGCGACGGTGTGCGGCGTGGCGGTCGAGACGGACCCCGCGACGGGGCTTGCCGTGCGCATCGCGCCGATCCGTCTCGGCGGGCGGCTGGCGGAGTCCTTCCCCGACTGGGCCGCGCAGGGCCGCGCGGCGGCGGAGTAGGGCGGCACGCCCCTTGCGGAAATGGACAAGCGCGGCGCGGATCGGCTAAAACCCCGCGCGCTGGAACGAGGACACCGCGGGCGCCGGCATGGCTGCCCGCGCGGCACGGAGAGCGAGCATGGCTGGGCATTCGCA
>JAJLJT010000133.1:0-2389 GCA_033844555.1 Alphaproteobacteria bacterium
GCGATTGCCACTCGTCGGGCTCGGTATCGAGCATCAGCCGGGGCGAGGTGATGCCGGCATTGTTGAACAGGATGTCCGCCCCGCCGAAGTCCGCAGCCACGCGCTGCGCGGCCTTCTCGAGGTCAGCCCCGGAGGTGACGTCGGCGTGGATCACGGTCGCGCTGCATCCGGCCTGGCGCACCTCCGCGGCCGCGGCGTCGAGCTTTCCGGCATTGCGGCCCAGCAGCACGACATCGGCGCCAGCGCCGGCAAAGGTGCGGGCGGCCAGCGAACCGAGGCCGCCGCCGCCCCCGGTGATCACTGCAACCTTTCCATCCAGGCGAAACCTCTCAAGCATCGCACTGCGCTCCCTCCTCCCGCCGTGCCGGATCTCTCGTCGTGTCCGGCTTCGGCAGAACTGCCCTCACATCGCCATCTGTCCTCCGTCGACCGGCAGGGCCACGCCGGTCAGCATCCGCGCCTCGTCAGAGGCGAGGAACAGAAGTGCGTTCGCCGTGTCCTGCGGTTCGGGCATGCGGCCCAGCGGGATCGTGGCGCGCAGCCGCGCCATCGCCTCCTCGCGGTCGCTGGCCACGCCGGACAGGAAATGCTGCAGCATCGGCGTCTCGGTCACCGTCGGGCAGACCGCGTTCACCCGGATGTTCTTCGGCGCGAGTTCGAGCGCGAGACTGCGCACGAGACCGACGAGCCCATGCTTGGCGACCGTGTAGAGGCTGAAGTTCGGCTTCGCCTTCAGGCCCTGCAGGGAGGACGTGTAGAGCAGGCACGCGCCCGCGGGCGACGCGGCCGCCTGGCGTTCCAGCGCGGGAAGCGCCGCGCGCGTCATCTTCAGGCTGCCCATGAGGTTGAGCCCGATGACACGCTCCAGCGTCTCGTCGTCGATGTCGACGAAGGCCCCCGTGAACGGTCCCCCGGCGTTGTTGTGCAGGATGTCCAGCTTGCCGAACCGGTCGAGTGCGAAGGCGACGGCGCCTGCGCAGTCATCCGTCCGGGTATGGTCGCAATGGACCGACCCGGCCTTGTCGCCCAGCGCCCGGGCAAGATCGCCGGCGCCTGCGTCGTCGATGTCGGCGATGACGACGGATGCGCCTTCTGCCACGAACCGCTCGACCACCGCGCGGCCCAGCCCCGAGGCCCCGCCGGTAACGATCGCGACCCTGCCTTCAAGACGCCCGCTCATCCCCGCCTCCCGGAATTCCAGCCCCGCCGGCAAGATCGCCAATGTCGTCCCCCGCGATGGAAAGAAGCCCGTCGATCCGGCCGCGCAGGAACTCCGCCTGCCCCTGCAGCAACGGATCCGGCGCCGCGCACAGCCTGTCCGCCAGGTCCCGCATCTCGCGCAGGACGGCGACCGCGTCCGTCTCGTCGTGTCCGGTCATAGCCGGTACCCCGACTGCCGCTCGTCGGTCCAACGGCGCGCCTTGTAGGTGAATTCCGGCAGTTCGGCGCGGTCCACCAGCTTGACCTGCATGGTGACGTTCGTTCGCTCCTTGACCGCGCGGCAGATGCGCTCGGGAACGCTGTCCGCGCCGCACCCCTCGCGGACCGCGACGCGCAGTTCGACCTCGGTCCGGCCCGCGCCGTCGGTGAAGGCGCGGCCGACGTACTCCGCGACCTCCGGAAAGGCGAAGACGGCCGCGTCCACCGCGTCAGGCCAGACATTGTTGCCGCGGATCTTCAGCATGTCGTCGTACCGCCCGACGCCCCCGCATTCGATTGCGCCCAGCCCGCGGCCGGTGTCGTGCGGCGCGAAATAGCGCACGCGGTCGCCGGTGCGGAAGCGGATGACGGGGGAGGCCTCGACGGTGAGGTTGGTAACGACAAGCTCGCCTTCCTCGCCCGAGGCGACGTGGCGCCCCGTTTCGGGGTCGAGCACTTCGCACAAGGTCATCCACTCGAACATGTCCATCGTGCCGCGCCCGCCGCCGGGGGCGACCGCCCCGTGCGGACCCGTCGACGCGGCGAAGCCGATGCATTGGGTGCTGCCATAGCCCTCGTGCAGCGGGCAGCCCCAGATCTCCTGCACGCGGCTTGCCCATTCCGGCGGATAGCCCTCGGCGGCGATGAACACGCCCACAAGATCCGGGAACGCCTCGCGCGGGGAGGAGCCCAGCGCGCCCAGAACCTCCGTCAGCCGGTGCAGGAAGTTCGTCGAGGCGTAGATGAAATGGATCGGCCGGAAGCGCATCATCAGCTCGACCTTGGCCTCGGTCGACAAGGCCGCAGGCGGCGTCAGCGCCGTGGCGCCAATGAGGCGGATGCCCTCGGTCGGTCCCCATCCGCCTGTCGTCATGCCGCCCGTGGGCACGCAGTTCAGGACGGTGTGACCGGGACGCAAGCCCGCGCGGAACCAGGGCAACGCATGGAGATAGCCGAGCGTCTGGACATC
>JAJLJT010000134.1:0-12414 GCA_033844555.1 Alphaproteobacteria bacterium
ATTCGCGTGCTGCGCGACAAGGTCATCGAGATCACCGTGGACCTCGCCCGCCATGTCGACGCCTTCCGCGGCGCCGATCCCTTCGTGCAGGTGTCCGTTTCCTATCGTGAGGCCGCGGCGGCTGCGTCCTCCACCCGCATCCCCGAGGCAGGCACGCTCGCGCTTCTCGGCCTCGGCCTGGGCGCGCTCGCAATCGCCGGACGCCGCCGCGCCGCTTGATCGCTTGAGGCGCGCGCGCATACTCGCCCCTGCGCCGGAGAGCGCCAAGAAGGGGGTGCGCCCATGTATGTGCCTGAACATTTCCGGCTCGAGGACCGCGCGGAGATCGCGGCCCTTCTCGCCGCCAACGCTTTCGCCATGCTCGTCACGACGGGCGGCGACGGCGTGCCCGTCGCCACGCACCTGCCGCTGATGCTGGACGGCCAACTCGATGGCGGGCGCCTGCTCGGCCATTTCGCAAGGCCCAATCCGCAAGGCGCGCATGTGGACGGGCGGCCCGCGCTCGCGATCTTCGCCGCCGAGCACGCCTATGTGAGCCCCCTCTGGTACCCGAGTTTCCGGGAGACGCGCCGCCAGGTGCCGACGTGGAACTACCGCGCCGTGCACCTGACGGGCCGTCTCGAACCGCTCTCCGATCCGGCGGATGTGGAGCGGATGATGGAAGGCTTCGCCGCCATGTTCGAGGGCGCGGGCGGCTGGACCCCCGCCGCCACCGATCCCGGCTTCTACGCCCGCCTGCTGCGCGGCATCGTGCCCTTCGCGCTTCGCATCGAGCGGGTGGAGGCCAAGGCCAAGCTCGGCCAGAACAAGAGCGCGGAGGACCAGGCCGCCGTCAACGCCCGCCTGCCCGAACTTGCATCGCCGGATCCCGGCAAGGGCGCTTGAAGCGCCGCGCCAGCGGGCGTACAACGCCCCCGGCCTTTCCTCTTCAGAAGCGGAGCAATCCCCATGTCCTTCCTGTCTGACGCCCTCGGCCGCGTGAAGCCGTCCGCCACCATCGCCGTCACGCAGAAGGCGCGCGACCTGAAGGCGCAGGGCCGCGACGTGATCTCGCTCGGCGCGGGCGAGCCCGACTTCGACACGCCGGAGAACGTGAAGAAGGCCGCCATCGCCGCGATCGAGCGGGGGGAGACCAAATACACCCCCGTCTCCGGCATTCCGGAGCTGCGCCAGGCCATCGCCGCGAAGTTCAAGCGCGAGAACGGCCTCGACTACACGCCGGACCAGGTGATCACCTGCACGGGCGGCAAGCAGGTGCTGTTCAACGCCTTCCTCGCCACGCTCAACCCGGGCGACGAGGTGGTGATCCCCGCGCCCTATTGGGTTTCCTACCCGGAGATGGTGGCGCTGTGCGGCGGCACGCCGGTGACGGTCGACACGAAGCTCGAGAACGATTTCAAGCTCGCGCCGGAAGACCTCGACCGCGCGATCACGCCCAAGACCAAGTGGTTCCTGTTCAACTCGCCGTCGAACCCGTCGGGCGCGGCCTATTCGCGCGCGGAACTCAAGGCGCTGACCGACGTTCTGCTGCGCCATCCGCACGTCTGGGTGCTGACCGACGACATGTACGAGCATCTCTGCTACGGCGACTTCGAATTCGTGACGCCCGCGCAGGTCGAGCCGAAGCTCTACGACCGCACGCTGACCATGAACGGCGTGTCCAAGGCCTATGCCATGACCGGCTGGCGTCTCGGCTATGCCGCCGGTCCGCTCTCGCTCATCAAGGCGATGGACAAGGCGCAAGGCCAGCAGACGTCGGGCGCGTGCTCGATCACGCAATGGGCGGCGGTCGAGGCGCTGAACGGCCCGCAGGACTTCCTGGCCGAGCGGCGGAAGATCTTCGAGGACCGGCGCAATCTCGTCGTCTCCATGCTGAACCAGGCGCCCGGCATCTCCTGCCCGACGCCGGAGGGGGCGTTCTACGTCTACCCGTCCTGTGCCGGCACCATCGGCAAGAAGACCGCGGCCGGCAAGGTGATCGAGACGGACGAGGACTTCGTGACCGAGCTTCTGGAGGCCGAGGGCGTCGCCGTCGTCCACGGCTCGGCCTTCGGCCTCGGCCCGAACTTCCGCATCTCCTACGCGACCTCGACCGAGGCGCTGGAGGAGGCCTGCACCCGCATCCAGCGCTTCTGCAACACGCTGCGCTGAATATGCATGTGGCTCCTGCCCCCGGGGCATCGCTCCGGGGGTCCAGGCTTGGGGCGCGGGCGTTCTGAGCGAGGCGGCGGCCCCCTAAAGCCACCCCTTGTGCTTGAACCACGCGAGCGGCAGCACGGCCGACGCCGCCATCGCCAGCAGCGCCAGCGGATAGCCCCAGGGCCACGCAAGTTCCGGCATGACCTCGAAGTTCATCCCGTAGATCGTGCCGATCAGCGTGGGCGGGAAGAACGCCATCGCCACGACGGTCAGCACGCGCACGACCTCGTTCTGCTCGACCGAGATGAGGCCCAGCGTCGCGTCCAGCAGGAAGGTCGTCTTGTCGGCGAGGAAGCCCGCATAGTCCTCCAGCGAGCGGATGTCGCGCATCAGCAGCTTGAACCGCTCGCGCAAGGCCGCGCCCGCCTTGTGGTCGCCCTTGGGCGGGGCCAGCACGGCGCCCGCGAAGGATGCCAGCCGCTCCTGCGAGACGAGGCTTTCGCGCACCTTCGCGATCAGGTCGGCCTCGCGCCCGATGTTCTCGACCGCGGCGGCCAGCCTGCGGCCGCGCCGGCGCACGTCCTTTCGCCGGACGAAGATCTCCTTGTGCAGCGTCTCGATGCGCGTGCTCAGGTGTTCCAGCACGTCCGCCGTGCGGTCCGTGATCGCCTCTAGCAGGCCGAGGCACGTCTCGCCCGCGGTCTCCGGCGCGTTGCCGGGCCGCGCGATGCGCGCCAGGAACTGCGGGATCGCCTTGGGCGTCTCTGTGCGTACCGTGACCAGGCGGCCGCCGTGCAGGATGAAGGTGAAGGGCGTCAGGACCGGGTTGGGACTGTCGGCGTGCGCCAGCACGTCGGCGGTCATGTAGGAGGCGCCGGCCTCCGTGTAGAGGCGGCTCGAGAACTCGATCTCCGCCAGGTCCTCGTGCGACGGGATCGCGGAGCCGAGCCACATGCTGGCCGCCCCGCGCATGGCGGCGTCCGGGTGCAGCAGGTCGAGCCAGATCGTCTCCTCGGGAAGCTCTCCGCCAGCGGCCGGGGTGGCGGTCAGGCCCTCCACGCCGCGCCGGTAGGCGGTCGCGACGGGGTCGGGGGGCGGGTGCTGCTGCTTCGCGGCCATGCCCTCAGCTTCGCTGCTGCCCGGCGCATCTGCAAGCCCATGCGCCAACCGTCAGCCGTTCGCGGCCACATCCGCCGCCCTCGGGCTTGTCCCGAGGGCCCATGCCCGGCACGCCAGAGCGTCGAGGGCGCGCGCGGTGTGCGTCCTTCGCCCCGCCGCGCGGCCGGGTCCCCCGAAATGGACGACCCCGGCGCCTTGCGGGCGCCGGGGCCGGTCCGTCTCGATTGCCGTTCGAACCGCTGCTGGTTCAGAGCAGCTTCAGCGCGTCGGCCGCTTCCTTGCCATTGCGGCCCTGGCGAAGCTCGTAGCCGACCTTCTGGCCCTCATCGAGGGACATCAGGCCCGCCGCCTTCACGGCCGTGATGTGAACGAACACGTCCGCCCCGCCGGCGTCCGGTTTGATGAAGCCATAGCCCTTGTCGGGATTGAACCACTTGACGGTTCCGGTAGCCATAAATTCCGCGTCCTTCTCTGCGCACTAAGTTCAGCCCGGCTCCTTCCCTCATGAACGGGAGCCGGCCTGTCAGACCCGCGGCGGGTGAAGGACGCAAAGGCGCCAGCCCTCTCAGGCCGCGGTTCCTGTCGCGCCATCATCCCCCGAGGCCCCGTGAGCATGGCTCAAAACGCGCGGCTTTGCACGTGTTTTCGATGGGCAGGGATGCGGTTCGCGCATGACGCGGCGCTGAGCAGCGTCCCGGCGTCGCGCAATCGCCGTGTGCAGGCGTCCGCAACCCGTGCGGCTAACGCGTGCGCAGCCTGCACGTCAGGCGTGTTTGCGGCGCGCGCCGTGGCGTGGGCCAGCATCCGCTCCTCGAAGGTCTCCCGCATGGCCGCCTCCCGTCCCGCTGCGTTCCGGGGATGGTCCGGGCGCGGCGCTTAAGGTCCGGTAAAGCACGCCGATTGCGCGGGGGCGTCTTTCGTGGAACGCTTGAACGACCGGGAGGGCGTGCCATGCCCCCTGATGCCAGAGGGCTCGCGCCCTTCCCAAGAAATCTTGCGGGAGGAGAGCCCATGACTGCATCCGGAGATACCGAAGGCGGCAGAGGGGCGGGCGCCGGTGCGCACGTCCGCGGCGCGCCGCGCTGCGTCGCCATCGTCGGCACCTATGGCAGCGGCAAGACCACGCTTCTGGAGAGCATTCTCGCGCTCACCGGCGCGACGGGGCGCAAGGGCGCGGTCGACCAGGGCACCAGCGTCGGCGACGCGGGCGCGGAGGCGCGCGCCCACGGCATGGGGCTGGAGGTGAACGCCGCGCGCGCCCGTTTCATGGACGAGGATTACGTGTTCCTCGACTGCCCCGGCTCGGTCGAGGTGGCGTGGGAGGCCGAGGGCCCCCTCGCCGTCGCCGACGCCGTGATCGTCGTGACCGAGGCGGACCCGGCGAAGACCGCGCTGCTGCAACCGCTTCTGAAGACGCTCGACGCGCGCGGCCTGCCGCATCTCGTTTTCATCAACAAGATCGACAGGTCCGACGGCGGCCCGGGCGAGGGGCGGGTGCGCGACCTGCTCGAACACCTCCAGCCCCTGTCGGAGCGGCCGCTGATCCTGCGCCAGGTGCCGATCTGGGAGAACGGCATCGCCACCGGCTATGTCGACCTCGCGCTCGAACGCGCCTTCGTCTACCGAGAGCATGCGCCGTCGGAGGTCGTGCCCGTGCCCGACAGCCTCGCCGCCCGGGCGGAGGAGGCGCGCTACCAGATGTTGGAGCGTCTCTCCGACCACGACGATCACCTGATGGAGGAATTGCTGGAGGACATCCCGCCCCCGCGCGACGAGGTGTTCGACACCCTCAGCCGCGAGATGCGCGACGGTCTCGTGGTGCCGGTCTTTCTCGGTTCGGCCTTGCAGGATCACGGCATCCGCCGACTGATGAAGGCCTTGCGGCACGAGGCGCCCGACGTTGCCGCCGTGCGCGCCCGCCTCGGCGCGGGCGAGGGC
Source organism: Alphaproteobacteria bacterium (assembly GCA_033844555.1). Classification (GTDB taxonomy): domain Bacteria; phylum Pseudomonadota; class Alphaproteobacteria; order Futianiales; family Futianiaceae; genus Futiania. Next base: position 5,197 of record JAJLJT010000134.1, read on the forward strand.
GGCACGGTCGTCGGCGTGGTCAAGACCTGGCACACGGCGCACGGCGGCAAGCTGTCGCTCGCGCGCGTGCTCTCCGGCACGGTGAAGGAGGGCGACACGCTCGTCACCGCCGACGGCAGGCAGCACCGCGTGGGCGGCCTCTACGACATGACGGGACTTCAGACCGCCAAGCGCACCTCGGCGGGGGAGGGGGAGACGGTCGCGCTCGCCCGCATGGAGGACGTGACGACCGGCGACGTGCTGGCCTCGACGCCCGCGCTGGCCAATCCCGCCCGCCTGGTGGGCGACGCGCCTGCGCCCGTTTATGCGCGCGTCATCGTGCCCGCCGACCGCAAGGACGAGGTGAAGCTGTCGGCCGCCCTGCACAAGCTTGTCGAGGAAGATCCCTCCGTCCGCATCGACCATGCGGAGGGGGGTGCGCTGCTGCTGGGCGGGCAGGGCGACATGCACCTGAAGATCGCGGGCGAGCGTCTGGCGGGCCGCTTCGGCGTGCGCGTGGACATGCATGCGGCCCCCGTTCCCTACCGCGAGACGATCCGCAAGGCCGCGACCGCGCGCGGCCGGCACAAGCGCCAGACCGGCGGTCACGGCCAGTTCGGCGACGTGGTGGTCGACGTGGCGCCCTTGCCGCGCGGGTCGGGCTTCGTCTTCGCCGAGAAGATTTCGGGCGGCGTCGTGCCGAAGCAGTATTTCCCGGCGGTCGAGGCCGGGGTGAAGGATGCGCTGCTGAAAGGGCCTCTGGGCTTCCCCGTGGTGGACCTCTCCGTCACGCTCACCGACGGCTCCTACCACACGGTCGACAGTTCCGAGCAGGCGTTCCGCACCGCGGGCCGCATCGCCATGCAGGAGGCGCTGCCCAATTGCGCCCCCGTGCTGCTGGAGCCGATCATGGACGTGGAACTGTTCGTGCCCAACACCGCGACCGCCCGCGTCACCGGCATCGTCACCGGGCGGCGCGGCGCGCTGATGGGGTACGAGCCGCGCGAGGGATGGCCCGGCTGGGACGTGATCCGCGCCCAGATGCCCCAGGCGGAGATCGGCGACCTGATCCTCGAGGTGCGCTCCGCGACGCAAGGCTGCGGCAGTTTCGCCGCCACCCCGGCCCATCTCGCCGAACTCAGCGGGCGGGAGGCCGACCGCATCGTCTCCGCCCACGCCGCCTGACGCGCGTCATGCAAAAAGAACCCCGGCAGCCTGGACGCTGCCGGGGGCCGAGAGGCGAGGGCGGTGGGGAAAGAGGGAACCGCCGCCCGCGCTGTCGAAGACAGGGATACCCTCATGGACGCCAGAAGGGCTTGGAAACTTCCATCAGGATCTGGTCGCGGCTGATGCCGGTGTCGCGCAGGTAGCTGTCGTGGTGGCGCAGCAGGCCTGCGAGTTCGTGCCGGGCGCGGGCGCGCTCCGCCCAGATCCCGGCGATGCCGAACGCGGCCTTCAGCGCCGCGCCGATCCGGCTTGCCGGGCGGGCGAGGCTCGCGGACAGGGCGTCAGTCATGGTCCGTGCGGTCGTCATGGTACAGTTCTCCTCACAAGGGCGGAGGCGTCTCCGGCCCGTCGGGAAGGTTTCAATGCTGCGGTACGCCCCGAGAGATAGGGGTTTGCACGGGCGGCATCAAACGAGTAATTTTGGCTTGCCCTGTGAGTATTTCTCACATGTTGGAGCACCGTTCCCATGGCCCGCGACCTGCCGCCGCTCTCTACCCTGCGCGCCTTCGACGCCGCCGCACAGACGCTCAGCTTCTCGCGCGCGGCACAGGATCTGTTTCTCACCCATGGTGCGGTCAGCCGGGCGGTGCGCACGCTGGAGGATCATCTCGGCGTCAGCCTGTTCGACCGGTCCGGGCGGTCGGTGACGCTGACGCCGGCGGGCCAGATCTACGCGCAGGAGGTGCGCCACGCCCTCGGCCATCTGCGCGCCGCGGCCGCCCGCATCGAGGCGGAGCGGGAGCAAGGCGTGCTCGGCGTCACCACGATGGACAGTTTCGCGGTGAAGTGGCTTCTGCCGCGCGCCGCCCGTTTCCGCGCCGCGCATCCGGAGATCGACCTGCGCCTTCAGGTGACGGACGAACTGATCGATTTCGGCCGGCACGAGGTCGACATCGCCGTGCGCTACGGCTCGGGCGGCTACAAGGGGCTGGAGTTCGAGAAGCTGATGGACGAGGACGTCTTTCCCGTCTGCAGTCCGGCGCTGCTTTCCGGTCCGCATCCGCTGCGTACGCCCGCCGATCTCGTGCACCACACGCTGATCCACGACGACATGCGCATCGACTGGGCGGCGTGGCTCGCGGCGGCGGGGGTGGAGGGTGTGGATGCCCGGCGCGGGCCTGCCTACAACCTTTCCTCCTATGTGCTGCAGGCCGCCATCGACGGGCAGGGTGTGGCGCTCGGGCGCGGCGCGCTGGTATCGGACGATCTGCGCGCCGGCCGTCTCGTCAAGCCGTTCGCCGTCACGCTGCCCGCGATGTTCTCCTACTATGTGGTCTGCCCGAAGGGCGCGCTCGACCGGCCCAAGGTCAAGGCGTTCCGCGACTGGCTGTTCGAGGAGGCGGCGCGCGATCGCGACGATGCGGGCGGCCAGGACGGTGCGGGCCTCGGCCGTCCGCCCGCCGTCTAGAGGGCTGCGAGCGCCAGCGCCGCTCCCGCGCACAGGGCGAGCGTCGTGAGCACCCCGCGCTTGGCCACGAAGACGAGCGCGAGCGCCAGCGCCGACAGCGCGGCCGCCGTCCAGTCGAGGCTCGCCAGCGCCGGCACGTCGACGCCGCCCGCCTGCGTGACCTCACCGAACAGCACGCGGATCCCGAACCAGAGCGCGAGGTTGGCGACGACGCCCACCACCGCCGCCGTGATCGCGGCCAGCGCCGCCGACAGCACGGGCCGCCCGCGCAAGGCCTCGACATGCGGGGCCAGCGCGAAGATCCAAAGGAACGAGGGCGCGAACATCACCCACAGCGTCAGCCCCGCGCCCAGCAGCCCGCCCATGATCGGCGCGCCCTCGATCCCCTCGCGCGCCGCGGCGAGAAACCCCACGAACTCCGTCACCAGGATCAGCGGCCCGGGCGTCGTCTCGGCGAGGCCGAGGCCGTCCACCATCTCCGCCGCGCTCAGCCAGCCGTGCGTCTCCACGCCCGCCTGCGCCAGGTAGGCGAGCACCGCATAGGCCCCGCCGAACGACACCGCCGCCAGCGTCGCGAACACACGCGCGATCTCCGCATAGATGTTCGCGGGGCCGAGCGCGGCATTGAGGACCGCCACCGGCGCTAGCCAGATCGCGGCCCAGAGCAGGGCGGTGCGCATCGTGCCGCCCCATCTCGTCCGCCCTGCGCCCGTGTGCGCCCCTTCCGCCGCCGCCACCGGCAGCAGGGCCGGACGCAGCCGCCCCAGCACAAGGCCCAGCGCGCCCGCGCCCAGCACGATCAGTGGAAAGGGCACGCCCAGCGCGTAGATCGCGACGAACGCCGCCGCGGCGATGGCGAAGGCCGCCGGGCCTTTCAGCGCGCGCGCGCCGATCCGCACGACCGCCTGCGCGACGATGGCCAGCACCGCCGCCTTCACCCCGAGGAACGCCGCCGCCACCATCGGCTGATCGGCATGCAGCAAATAGAGCGCGGCAAGCCCCGCGATCACCGCCGCGCCCGGCAGGACGAACAGAAGGCCCGCCGCCAGCCCGCCCCGCACGCCGTGCAGCATCCAGCCGACATAGGTCGCAAGCTGCTGCGCCTCCGGCCCCGGCAGCAGCATGCAGAAATTGAGCGCGTGCAGGAACCGCGCCTCGCCGATCCAGCGTTTCTCGTCCACCAGCACCCGGTGCATCAGTGCGATCTGGCCTGCCGGCCCGCCGAACGACAGCACGCCGATCCGCGCCCAGGTCCTGAGCGCCTCGGCGAACCCGGGCGGGGGAGGAGGGGACTTCAGATCGCTCATGCGCTGATGGCGCTCCCGACGGCCGTGAGGGAGAACGGTTTGTCGCACGTTCGCCCCGCGCTTGGCGAGGAGATCACGCGAGGGTGATTTGGGCCCGGGACCGATGCGCCCTATCTCAGGGCTCAGGATGACGGGACGATGACGGGCCCTGACGATCTGGAGACCATGCCATGCTGATCCGCCGCCGGAAATCCTGGGAGGTGCGCGAGGCCGACGCGACCCCCGAAGGCGCCTATCTGAACCGCCGCGCTCTGTTGGCCGGGCTTGGCCTCGGGGCCGCGGGCGCAGGTCTCGCCGCCGCGGTCCCGGCGCGCGCCAACGTGCTGACGAGCCTTTTCGGCAAGCCCGGCGATCCGCTGATGCGGCCCGTGACGCCGACCGACGATCTTTACCCCGCGCCGCGCAACGAGGCCTTCGCCCTCGACCGCGAGCTGACGCCGGAGAAGATCAACGCCACCTACAACAATTTCTACGAGTTCGGCTCCCACAAGGAGATCTGGACCGCCGCGCAGTCCCTTCCCGTGCGCCCGTGGACCGTGACCATCGACGGCATGGTGGAGCAGACGCGCACCGTGGACGTCGACACGCTGATCCGCGAGATGGGGCTGGAGGAGCGGCTCTACCGCCACCGCTGCGTCGAGGCGTGGTCGATGACCATCCCCTGGACCGGCTTCCCGCTCGCCCGCCTCGTGGAGGCGGCGAAGCCGCTGTCGGGCGCGAAATACGTCCGCTTCGAGACCTTCAAGGACGAAAGCATCGCGCCCGGCCAGAAGCAGAGCTGGTACCCCTGGCCTTATGTCGAGGGCGTGACGATGGCGGAGGCGATGAACGACCTCGCCTTCATCGCGACCGGCACCTACGGCCACTCCATCCTGCAGCAGCACGGCGCGCCGCTGCGCCTCGTCCTGCCCTGGAAGTACGGTTTCAAGTCGATCAAGTCGATTGCCCGCATCAGCTTCGTGGAGGAACGCCCGGTCAGCTTCTGGGAGGAGCTGCAGGCCTCCGAGTACGGCTTCTGGGCGAACGTGAACCCGGAGGTGCCGCATCCCCGCTGGTCGCAGGCGGAGGAACGCATCCTGCACACCGGCGACAAGGTGCCGACGCTGCTCTTCAACGGCTATGGGGAGCAGGTGGCGGGGCTCTATGCCGACATGCCCGACACCCGCGCCCTCTACATGTGAGGTGCGTCTGCCCGGTTAAGCGGCCGTTAATCGCGCCCGGCGATACTCTGCCCGTTGAAGTTCGCCGGGGACGGACCGATGGTATACGACCGCAGACGGGTTAGCCGCTACGACCGCCGCTTCTACATGAGCGTGGCGGCCGTGTTTGCTCTTCTCACCTTGTTCGGGATCGTGTCGTGCCTGCTCTATGGCGTCTCCGAGGTGCGGCTTCTGATGGCCTTCGCGGGCGGCTGGTACCTGATCTACACGATGGACGTGATCGAGCGGCGCTTCCGCCGGTCGGCCGACGGCATCTTCTGGCGCCGCTGGTTCTCCTTCCGGGGCAGCGCCGGACTGCCGGAGGAGGACGAGGAGCGGGACGAGCGCGGCGACAAGGCCCGTCCGGCCCATTGATCCGCGCCCGTCTCGCGGCGCGTCCTGTCCCGCAGGCGCGCGCATGAGTGCCGGTCACTCCCCCGATCTCGTGATTTTCGATTGCGACGGCGTGCTCGTGGATTCAGAGCCGCTGGCGAACGCGCTCCTGGCCGAAGCCGTGGGCGAGCTTGGCCTTTCCATGAGCGTGGAGGAGGTCGTCGACACCTATGTCGGCCTCTCGATGGCGAGCGTGATGACGGACCTCGAGTGGCGCACGGGAAAGCCCGTTCCGCCGGGCTGGCTCGACGCGCTCCAGGCCCGCACCTTCGATGCCTTCCGCCGCGAGCTTCTTCCCGTGCGCGGGGTCGCTGCCGCCATCGCCGCGTTGCGGGCGGCGGGTCTTTCGGTCTGCGTCGCGTCCTCGGGCAGTCACGACAAGATGGGCGTGAGCCTCGGCGTGACCGGTCTCGCGCCGCTCTTTCAGGGCGCGATCTTCTCCGCCTCGTCCGTGCCGCGCGGCAAGCCGCATCCCGACCTGTTTCTTTATGCCGCCGCGCAGATGGGCATCCCGCCGGAGCGTGCGGCCGTCGTCGAGGACAGCGTGCCGGGCGTCACCGCGGCACGTGCCGCGGGCATGCGCGCGCTGGGCTATGCCGAACGGACCGCACCCGGCCGCCTCGCCGCGGCGGGTGCCATCGTCTTCACCGATATGGACGCGCTGCCCGGCCTGCTCGACGTGGCGACGCCGGTCTGACCGGGGGCCTTCAGTCCAGGAAGAACGGCCGGTCGCTGACGTAGCGGGTCCGCCCATAGCGCGCGGCGTCGTTGTCCGGGCGGTAGAGCTTGCCCCGGAACCGCGCCTTCAGCTTTTCCAGCGGCCCCGGCCTGCGGAACGGCCTGTCCGGGCCCTCGTTCGTGGTGAGGAGCGTCACCCGGCCGGTCGCGCGTTCGCCGGCGATCCGCCAGCCGGTCTCGCCGAACGGGACCTCGTAGTCGTCCTGCTCCACGGGCAGGGGGACGGGCGGCGCGGCCCACACCGCATGGTCTTCCGGCAGCGCCAGCAGGGGAATGAGCGAGCGCAGCGACCACAGCGGGCTCGCCGGGCCCGAATATCCCTCGACAAGGTCCGGATCGTCGCCCCAGTAGCCTTGCGTCAGGCGCCCGCCGCTGAGCGCGCCCCTGGCGATGAAGTGGGACCAGAGCGCGTCCGCCGCCCGGCGCGCCAGCCCCGGCGCCAGCGCCGGGTCGCCCAGCATCGCGCCGATGCTCAGCGGCGCGCTCAGCCCCATCCGGTAGTGGATGGAGCGTCCGAAGACCGGCCAGCCTTCGGGCGCGGCCATGTGCGCCCATGCCGGCGCGGCGGCGTGGCGGTCCTCGGCGATCCAGCCCGGCGCGTCCGCGCCCAGCACGTACTGCACGAACCCGAGGTTATAGGCGAACCCCCAGGCGCTGTAGCTGTCGGCCGGCCCGTCCGGCCCGTCGCGGTAGAGCCCGCCGCCCGCCCGGAACAGCGCGATCCGGGCAAGCCGCAGGTCCGCGTCCGCCGCGTGATCGCCCCAGCCGAGCCGGGTCAGCACGGCTGCAAGCGTCGCGGGGAAGAGATGCCAGTTGCTGTCCTTGACCGGCGCGCCGATCCCGCCTGCCAGCCACTCTGCGAGACGCGAACCGGCCTCCGCCCCGAGCGCGTCCGGCAGCCAGTCCCGCCCGAGCCACAGCGTCAGCGCGATGTCGGAGGCCTCGCACAGTTCCTGGCCTCCGTCCT
>JAJLJT010000135.1:0-3944 GCA_033844555.1 Alphaproteobacteria bacterium
ACGCCTGCCGGCGTGCCTGTGAAGATGAGGTCGCCGGGCTGCAGCTCGAACAGGCGGGAGAGGTAGGAGATCGTCTCCGGCACCGACCAGATCAGGTCGGCCAGATCGCCGCGCTGACGCTCCTTGCCATTGACCTGAAGCCAGATCGCGCCCTTGGCGAGGTGGCCTGTATCGTCGGCCCGGTGGATCATGGTGCAGGGCGCGGAATGGTCGAACGCCTTGCCGACCTCCCACGGGCGCCCGGCGGCCTTGGCCTCGCCCTGAAGGTCGCGGCGCGTCATGTCGAGACCGATGGCATAGCCGAACACGTGGTCGAGCGCCTGAGCCTCTGGAATGTCGCGGCCGCCCTTGCCGAGCGCCACCACAAGCTCGATCTCGTGATGCAGGTCGGAGGTCGCAGGCGGATAGGGCAGGTCCGCGCCGTTCGGCAACAGCGTGTCGGCAGGCTTCATGAAGAAAAACGGCGGCTCCCGGTCCGGGTCCTTGCCCATCTCGCGCGCATGCGCGGCGTAGTTCCGCCCGACGCAATAGATCCGGCGGACCGGAAAGCGGTCGTCGCTGCGTGCGATCGGAAGCGAGACGGGTACGGGGGCGGGAACGGCGTCGGCCATGGGCGCATCCTTGTCCTGGCGGTTTATCGGGCTTCGGTCTTGGGCCGGAACCGCGGCAGACGATAGCGGGGCCGGACCGGTCTGGCCAGATGCCGCTCGGGAAGGCCGATCAGAGACCGTAATGCCCCCGATACCAGTCCACGAAACGCTTCACCCCGTCCTCGATGGAGGTCGAGGGGCGGAAACCCACGGCCTCGTCCAGGAGCGAGATGTCGGCATAGGTCGCAGGCACGTCGCCCGGCTGCATGGGCAGCATGTTGAGCGTGGCGGGCTTGCCCACCTCCGCCTCGATCACGCGGATGAGGTGCATCAGTTCCACCGCGTCGCTGTTGCCGATGTTGTAGACCCGCCAGGGCGCGTAGGACGTGGCGGGATCTGGCGCCATGCCGCTCCAGTCCGGGTTCGGCTCCGAAATCTTGAGCATGGTGCGGATCACGCCCTCGACGATGTCGTCGATGTAGGTGAAGTCGCGCTTCATCCGGCCGTGGTTGTAGACGTCGATGGGCCGCCCCTCGCCGATGGCTTTCACGAACTTGAAGATCGCCATGTCCGGCCGGCCCCACGGCCCGTAGACCGTGAAGAAGCGCAGGCCGGTGGTCGGCAGCGCGAAGAGATGGCTGTAGGTGTGGGCCATCAGCTCGTTCGCCTTCTTCGTCGCGGCATAGAGGCTGACCGGGTGGTCGACCGTGTGATGCTCCGAGAAGGGCATCTCCTCGTTCGCGCCATAGACGGAACTGGACGAGGCGTAGACGAGGTGGCGCACGCCGTTGTGGCGGCACCCTTCGAGAATGTTCAGGAATCCCGCGAGGTTCGTCTCCGAATAGGTGTGCGGGTTCTCGATGGAGTAGCGCACGCCCGCCTGCGCCGCCATGTGCAGGACGTAGGCCGGGCGGAATTCCTCGAACGCGCGGGTCGTGGCGGCAAGGTCGGAGATGTCGGCGCGCAGGAAGGTGAAACCGTTGCCGCTGCCGATGTCGGCGAGACGGGCCTCCTTCAGCGCGGGGTCGTAATAGTCGTTGACGTTGTCCATGCCGACGACCGGGTAGCCCAGCGCGAGCAGCCGCTTGACGAGATGATAGCCGATGAAGCCCGCGACGCCGGTTACCAGGACGGTCGGGCGGTCGTCTGCGGCGGGCGCGCCGGCGGACTGCACTTCGGACTTCACTTCGGACTGCGACACAGGGACACGAGCCTCCGATCCTTGCGGACTTTGGGGTGACGGGATCGTTCTACATGACGTATGCAACCCCGGCGAGATTCGTTTGGCATGCGCGTGGAGGTGCGGTTCCGCCCCCGCTTGCGATGCCACCCCGAATGTCCGAAAGTCCGGTGAAGTTTTCACAAACGGCCCGTCGAGGCCGATGCCAACATCAATGAGGGATGCGATGCCCAACACAGCCACCGCCACTGCGAAGCCCGCGAAGACGGAGCTTTCCGGCGACCGCCTCGGCCCCTTCCAGTGGGACGATCCGCTGCTGCTCGACGACCAGCTGACGGAAGAGGAGCGGATGATCCGCGACACGGCGCGGGAATACGCGCAGGGCGAGCTGCTGCCGAACGTGATCCAGGATGCGCGCGAGGAGCGCTTCCGCCGCGAGATTTTCACGCAGATGGGCGAACTGGGCCTGCTCGGCGCGACGATCCCCGAAGCCTATGGCGGAGTGGGGGCGTCCTATGTCTCCTACGGCCTGATCGCGCGCGAGGTGGAGCGGGTCGATTCCGGCTACCGCTCGATGATGAGCGTGCAGTCCTCCCTCGTCATGCACCCGATATACGCCTATGGCAGCGACGGTCAGCGGAAGAAATACCTGCCGAAGCTGGCGACGGGGGAGTTCATCGGCGCCTTCGGCCTGACCGAGCCCGACCACGGCTCAGACCCCGGCGGCATGAAGACGCGTGCGACGCCGGCCGACGGCGGCTGGACGCTCACCGGCTCCAAGATGTGGATCTCCAACTCACCCGTGGCGGACGTCTTCGTCGTCTGGGCGAAGGACGAGACCGACACGATCCGCGGCTTCATCCTGGAGAAGGGGATGGACGGGCTGTCCGCCCCGAAGATCGGCGGCAAGCTGTCGCTGCGCTCCTCGATCACGGGTGAGATCGTGATGGACAAGGTGTTCGTGCCCACCGAGAACCAGTTGCCGAACGTGTCGGGCCTGCGCGGTCCGTTCGGCTGCCTCAACCGGGCGCGCTACGGCATCTCCTGGGGCGCGATGGGGGCTGCGGAGGCGTGCTGGCACGCGGCGCGGCAATACACGCTCGACCGCAAGCAGTTCGGCCGCCCGCTGGCGCAAACCCAGCTGATCCAGAAGAAGCTCGCCGACATGCAGACGGAAATCGCACTCGGCCTGCAGGCGAGCCTGCGCGTCGGCCGCCTGATGGACGAGGGGCGTGCAGCGCCCGAGATGATCTCGCTCGTGAAGCGGAACAATTGCGGCAAGGCGCTGGAAATCTCCCGCCATGCCCGCGACATGCACGGCGGCAACGGCATCCAGGAGGAGTATCACGTGATGCGCCACCTGGTTAACCTGGAGACCGTGAACACCTACGAAGGCACGCACGACGTGCACGCTCTCATCCTGGGCCGTGCCCAGACGGGTTTGCAGGCGTTCTTCTGAGCGGCAAGCGCAGCGATATGGAGGGGCGGGGCCTTGCGGTCCCGCCCTTTTCTCATGCGTCCGCGCCGATTACCCGCGCATAGAGATCGGCGTCCACATTGCCGCCGGAGGCGACCGCGACCACGGTGCGCGGATTGCCGGGCAGGCGGTCCGAGAGGGCCGCGGCGAGCGCAACCGCGCCGCCCGGCTCCACCACCAGCTTGAGCCGCCGGAAGGCCACGCGCATCGCGTCCTCGGCCTCCGCATCGCTGACCGCGACGGCACCCGCGAGGCGCCTGCCGCTGATCGCCCACGTGATCTCGCCCGGCGTCGGCGTGACGATCGCGTCGCAGATGGAGCGGGCGGAGGGGTCGTTCGCCACGCGGGTTCCGGCCTCCAGCGAGCGCCGCCAGTCGTCGAAGCCCACGGGCTCGACGGCATAGACGGGGACACCGGGCATCCGTTCGGCAAGCGCGAGCACGATGCCGCTCGTCAGCCCCCCGCCGCCGCAGCACACCAGCACGGCGTCGGGCCGGATGCCGCGTGCGGCGCAATCCTCCGCGATCTCCAGCCCCGATGTCCCCTGGCCCGCGATCACATGGCGGTCGTCATAGGGGCGCACCAGCGTCGCGCCGCTCTCGGCCACGAGGCGCTCCCCGATCTCCTCCCGGCTCTCGTTCCAGCGGTCGTAGGTCACGACGGCCGCGCCATAGGCCTCCGTATTGGCCTTCTTCAG
>JAJLJT010000136.1:0-2050 GCA_033844555.1 Alphaproteobacteria bacterium
CTGACCGATCGCCTCGCCGAAGCGCGGTCGGACGTGCGCAGGGCCTATGCCGCGCTGCTGGGCGGACCCGCGACGGAATAGCGCTGCCTGTACCGTTTCTAGGGGTGAACGGGCCGGAATGGTTCCCACATCCAACGGAGATGGACATGAACAAGCGGATTGCGATCTATGGCGTGACGGCGGCGATGGCGCTGGCGGCGGCCACGGCGGGCGGAGTGGCGCTGGCAAAGTCCTGGCGCGACGGGCATCGCGGGCATGACGGGGCGCGCGCGGAGAGGATGTTCGAGCGCCTCGACGAGAACAAGGACGGCCGCATCAGCCGCGAGGAGATGCAGACGCGTGCGCTGAACCGCTTCTCCGGCATGGATACGGACGGCGACGGGCGGGTCTCGAAGCAGGAGTTTCAAGCGGCGGCCAAAGCCCGTATGGAAGAGCGGCAGAACGCCCGGATCGAGCGCATGTGGCAGCGGATCGACCGGGACGGAACCGGCTTCGTGACGCGGGAGGCGATGCTTGAGCGGCAGGAGCGCATGTTCGACCGCGCAGACCGCAACGACGACGGCCAGATCGACCGCGACGAGGTGGGCAAGCGCGACCATCACCGCGACGGCGAACGCCGCGGCACGCGCGACTGACGCGCACCCCCGGTCCGTCCGGAGATGCGGGTGAGCGCCGACGAGGGCATGAGTCCCGGCGCGCCGGCGGATGTGCCGGGGCACGCCCCCGGTGCGTCCGCCGATCCCGACCTGCCGCTGGTCGCGGCGATGGCGAAGGGGGAGACGCGCGCGCTGCGGGCGCTGATGGACCGGCACATGGGGCGCGTGCACGGCGTTGCCTGGCGGCTCACAGGAAGCGGGGCGGAGGCCGAGGACGTCGCGCAGGAGGTCTTTCTCCGGGCGTGGAAAACCGCGGGAAAGTGGAAGGGCCTCGGCAATGGCGGGACAGCGCGGTTCTCGACCTGGCTCTACCGCGTGGCGGCCAACGCCGCCACCGACCGGGTGCGGCGCAAGGGCTGGGGGCATGACGGGCTCGACGCGGCGGGGGAGATCGCCGACGCAGGGCCGACGCCAGAAGCGGCGCTGGCCCGGAGCGATATGTCGGCCCGGGTGCAGGCGGAGATCATGGCGTTGCCCGACCGGCAGAGAGCGGCGCTGGTGCTGAGCCACTACGAGGGCCTGGGCAACCCGGAGATCGGCGAGATCCTGGGCGTGAGCGTCGAGGCCACGGAATCCCTGCTGGCGAGAGCCCGGCGCGCCTTGCGCGCGGCACTTGCCGACATGAAGGACGATGCGAGCTGGAGGGAAGGGCAATGACACGCGAGATGTTCGAGGACCTGCTGGACCGGCACGGGCCCGACCTTGCCCGCTGGCCGGAGGGCGCGCGGGCGGCTGCCGAGACGCTGCTGGCACGCGACGCCGCGGCGCGGGAGGCGATGGCAGGCGCGCAGGCGCTGGCCCGGATGCTCGACACGGTCGCGGCGCCGGAGCCCGGGTCGGCACTCTATGGCCGGATCCTGGCAGAGGTGGAAGCGAGCCCGGCAATTGGCGGAGGTCTTTTCGGCTGGATGCGCGGGGTGTGGGCGCAAGGCGGCGCGCTGGCGGCCGCCGCGGCGCTGGGCCTCACCATCGGCTTCATCGAGGCGCGGGCGTCGACACCCATGCCGACCGACGATCCCTTCGCGGCCGGCCCGGCGGTCGTTGCGCCCATGACCGGCGTCGAGAGTTTCGGAGGAGAGTTCTGACATGCGGGGGAAATGGCTTGGACTTGCGCTGTTCGCCTCGATCCTGCTGAACCTGTTCCTGGGCGGACTGATGGCCGGGCAACACCTCGGCCGCGACAGGCTCGACTGGGACGCGATCAACATCTCGCCGGGCAACATCCTGCGCATGCTGCCGGACGATCGGGCCGAGGAAATTCGCGCCCAGATGCGCGTGCGCCGCGACGAGTTGCGGGGGCGCTACCGCGCGATGGGCGAGGCGCGCGAGGGACTGCGCGAGGCGTTGTTCACCGATCCGGTGGACGAGGCGCGCGCAGCCGCCGCAGCCGGGGT
>JAJLJT010000137.1:0-3225 GCA_033844555.1 Alphaproteobacteria bacterium
CTTCGACCTTTCCCGCCTGCGGTTTCTTGCCAGCGTCGGCGAGCCGCTCAACCCCGAAGCCGTGGTCTGGAGCAACCGCGTCTTCGGCCGTCCCTTCCACGACAATTGGTGGCAGACGGAGACGGGCGGCATCATGATCGCGAACTATGCCTCCGCGACCGTGAAGCCGGGCTCGATGGGCCGTCCGCTTCCGGGCATCGAGGCCGCCGTCGTGGAGCGCCGCGACGACGGGACGGTTGCCCTGCTCGACACGCCGATGGCGGTCGGCGAACTGGCCCTGAAGCGCGGCTGGCCTTCCATGTTCCGCGGCTATCTGAACCAGCAGGCGCGCTACGAGAAGGCCTTCGCGGGCATCTGGTACCTGACCGAGGATCTCGTCCAGCGCGACGGCGACGGCTATTTCTGGTTCGTCGGGCGCGCCGACGACATGATCAAGTCCGCCGGCCACCTGATCGGGCCGTTCGAGGTCGAAAGCGCCCTCATGGAGCACGAGGCGGTCGCGGAGGCGGGCGTCATCGGCATCCCCGACGAACGCATGGGCGAGGCGGTGAAGGCCTTCGTCGCGCTGAAACCGGGGTTCGAGGATACCGAAACGCTGCGCCGCGACCTGCTGGCCCATGCGCGCAAGCGCCTCGGCCCCGCAGTCGCCCCGCGCGAGATCGCGGTGCGGCCCGGCCTGCCCAAGACCCGCAGCGGCAAGATCATGCGCCGCCTGCTCAAGGCCCGCGAACTGGGCCTGCCCGAGGGCGACACGTCCACGCTGGAGGAGAACGGCCGATGAGCGGTGCAGGCGCGAAGGTCCATCTCACCCGCGAGCACGGGCTCGCCCTCCTCGCACAAATGCTGCGCATCCGCCGGTTCGAGGAACGCTGCGCGGAGCTTTACACGCAGGAGAAGATCCGCGGCTTCCTGCACCTCTACATCGGGGAAGAGGCGGTCGCGACCGGCGTGATGGAAACGCTCGCGCCGGAGGACCGCATTGTCGCGACCTACCGCGAACACGGGCACGCGCTCGCACGCGGCATTTCCATGAACGCCGTCATGGCGGAGATGTACGGCAAGGCCGCGGGCTGCAGCCGGGGGCGCGGCGGCTCCATGCACCTGTTCGACCGGGAGACGAACTTCTACGGCGGCAACGCCATCGTCGGCGGCGGTCTGCCGATGGCCGCGGGCCTCGCGCTCGCCGACCGGATGCGCGACCGCGCGGCGCTCACCTGCTGCTTCTTCGGGGAGGGCGCGGCGGCGGAAGGCGAGTTCCACGAGAGCATGAACCTTGCCGCCTTGTGGAAGCTGCCCGTCCTCTTCGTCTGCGAGAACAATCTCTACGCCATGGGCACGCGCCTCGACCTCAGCGAGGCGGAGACCGACATCGCCGCAAAGGCCCGCAGCTACGCCATGCCGGCGGAGGCCGTCGACGGCATGGACGTGGTCGCGGTGGAGGCCGCCGCGCGCCGCCTCGGGGCCGAGATCCGCGAAGGCGGCGGCCCGCGCTTCCTCGAATGCCGCACCTACCGGTTCCGCGCGCACTCCATGTTCGACCCGCAGCTTTACCGCACGAAGGAGGAGGTCGAGGCCTGGACCGAACGCGATCCCATCGCGCGCCTGCGCGCCTGGCTGGAGGAGGTCCGCTACCTGCACGCGGGCGACCTCGACCGGATCGAGGCGGAGATCGCGGACGAGGTGGAGGCCGCCGTCGCTTTTGCCGAGGCCGCCGAGTGGGAGCCGGTCGAGAACCTGATGACCGACGTCGGCGCGGAGGCACGCACATGAGCGTCACCACCTACCGCGAGGCGGTGCGCGCCGCGATCCGCGAGGCCATGCAGAGGGACGAGCGCGTCTTCCTGATGGGCGAGGACGTGGGCCACTACGGCGGCTGCTACGCCGTCAGCAAGGGCCTGCTGGAGGAGTTCGGGCCCGAGCGCATCCGCGACACGCCGCTGTCGGAATCGGCCTTCACGGGCGCGGGCATCGCCGCAGCCATGGCGGGGATGCGGCCCATCGTGGAGGTGATGACGGTCAATTTCTCGCTGCTCGCGCTCGACCAGATCATGAACACGGCCGCCACGATCCGCCACATGTCGGGCGGGCAGTTCCAGTGCCCCGTGGTGATCCGGATGGCGACCGGCGCGGGCCGCCAGCTTGCCGCCCAGCACTCCCATAGCCTCGAAGGCTGGTACGCCCACATCCCCGGCATCCGGGTGCTCGCGCCGGCGACGCTGGAGGACGCGCGCGGCATGCTGTGGACCGCGCTCGAGGATCCCGACCCGGTGCTGATCTTCGAGAACGCGCTCCTTTACAACATGGAGGGCGAACTGGCCGACGACGCGGGCGCGGTGGATATCGACCGGGCCGCGATCCGGAGGGAGGGGCGCGACATCACGCTCATCACCTATGGCGGGTCCCTGGGCAAGACGCTCACCGCCGCCGAGGAACTTGAGAAGGACGGCATCTCGGCGGAGGTGATCGACCTGCGCACGCTCCGACCGCTCGACGAGGGCACGATCCTCGCCTCGGTCTCCCGCACGCGCCGCGCGGTGATCGTCGACGAGGGCTGGCGCACGGGCAGCCTCGCGGCAGAAGTCTCGGCCCGCATCATGGAAGGCGCGTTCTGGGAGCTGGACGCCCCCGTCGGCCGCGTCTGCAGCGCCGAGGTGCCGATCCCCTACGCCCAGCACCTGGAGGCTGCGGCGATCCCTCAGGTGCCCAGCATCGTGGCCGCCGCGCGCGCGGCGATGGGGCGGTGATGGCCGAGTTCCGGATGCCCTCGCTCGGCGCCGACATGGAGGCCGGCACGCTTATCGAATGGCTGAAGAAGCCCGGCGAGAAGGTCGCGCGCGGCGACGTGATCGCGGTCGTCGAGACGCAGAAGGGCGCGATCGAGGTCGAATGCTTCGACACCGGCACGCTGGCCGAGTACCTCGTCGAGCCCGGCGCCAGGGTGCCCGTCGGCACGCCGCTCGCCCGCATCGAGACGGCGGGCGAAGCGCACGAAGAACCCCGCCCCGCGCCCCCGAAGCCCGAGGCAGCCGAGTCCGCGACCAAGCCTGCGCAAGCGCCCAAGCCTGCGGCCCCGAAGCCAGAACCCGAGCCCCAAGTCCCACTGCCATCGCCCACCCCCGAGAGAACCCGCCGCCGCGTCTCGCCCGCCGCACGCAAGATCGCGCGCGAGCGCGGCATCGACCTCGCCGGCATAGAGGGCAGCGGACCGGGCGGCGCCGTCGTCTC
>JAJLJT010000138.1:0-9160 GCA_033844555.1 Alphaproteobacteria bacterium
CACGCCGTTGTAGGCCATCAGGTAGCACCGCCCGCGCGCGGTGTGCGCATCCACCGGCTCGACCATCAGGCTGCCGTTGACATGGCGGCGATAGCGCCCGCCGCGCGAGGCCACGTCGCGGACCTTGTGTTCGTGCAGGGCGGCCCGGCCCGTCAGCGTGACGTTCTGCGGCTGGACGGTCAGCACTGCGTCCTCGGTGAAGCAATCGGCGTATCCGTCCGCGTCGCCCGCATCGCTGCACAAATTGTATTTCGCGTAGAGATTGTGGATCGCGAACATGTCCTCGGCAGAAAGCATCTGTGGTTCCTCCCCTGACCGGACGCCTTTGCGGCGCATCCTGGTGCACGCCGCGCCGAGGGACGCGCGGCCGCGATCATCTTGCGGCATGGCGTTCCCCCTGGCCATGGTCCGCCGCTGCACAGCTGCTGCGCGGTCGCCTCATTCGCCGGGTCCGGCGTGTGAATTGGAGGCATGCGCATTTGCAGCCAAACGCCAGAACACATCGGCAAACAACTTAAAAAATTCAGAATTCAACTGTGATCCAACCGTTCGTTCGATGCGCGCCAGCCGGATACGGGCCGGTTTCGAGGAACGAACGGAGCGTCCCACGCTTGACTTGAGTGAATCATGAGTCAATCCTCATATTAGTAGGATTGACGGATTGACGGCCGCCCGAGGCGATGCGCGAGACGGGTGCCGGGCCGCCGAAGTTGCCGCAGCGTCAGTCCAGTTGCCCGGTTGCGCAGGAAGCGGCTTCGGCCGCGGGACGCTTTTCCCGCGGAGGGGGTGGCGCGTCAGCGGCCCCCGGCATGGTCCGGGCGCCGAACATCACGGGAGACCACGCATGGCGGAAACCAAGGAAACCATGGCGCCGATGGGCAAGATCGCCCATGCGACGCTGGAAAGTGCGCCTGTCGTGCAGGGCCGGCGCGCCTTCTTCACCTACCGCGATCTCGGCACCGCCGAGGCCAGCGGCGGCCGGATGAAGGCCCAGGTCCACCAGACCCGCAAAGGGCTGGGGGAGCAGACGGGCTGGCACTATCACACGTGCGACGGCCAGTTCATCTACATTCTCAAGGGATGGGTGGATCTCGAGTTCGAGACGGGAGAAAAGCTCCATCTGGAGGAGGGTCATTCCTGCTACATCCCGGGCGGCGTCGTCCACAACGAGACGGACATGTCCCAGGACTACGAGGTCCTGGAGATCCACATGCCCGCCGACCGGATGGGCACCGTCCCCTGCGAGCCGCGCGGCTAGGGGATCTGCACGCATACCCAAGAAACGAAAGAACAATCTGGATCACCAGAGTTCGGATTCACTTACAGGTCTGGGGAAGCACATGATCAGGACAACCTTCATTTCGGGCCTTGCGGCCGCGGCGATGCTCGCCGTGTCGGCCGCGCCCGCGTCGGCCGAGACGGGCGTGACGGACGACACCATCGTGCTGGGCGGCATGACCGCGCTCACGGGCACCGCGTCGAACCTGACGCGCCCACAGATCCGCGCCGCCGCCGCCGTCTTCGCCGAGGTCAACGATGCCGGCGGCATCCACGGGCGCAAGATCGAGTTCATCATGGAGGACGACGAGTGCCTGCCGAGCAAGGGCGTCGGCGCCGTCAAGAAGCTGCTGCACGTGCACCAGCCCTTCATGATCGTGGGCGGCGGCTGCTCCAACGCGGCCATCGCGCAGAAGCCCGAGATCGTGGCCGCGAAGATCCCGTGGCTGATCCTCGGCTCGACCGCCGACTCCCTGTCGGAGCCGATGAACCCCTACATCTTCACGACTTACACGGCCGCGTGGATGGAAGGCTACGCCCAGCTTCAATACGCCCTCGACCAGGGCGCCAAGCGCATCGCCGTCGTGTGGCAGTCGGACGCCTGGGGCAAGGCGCGCATCGACCCCATGCGCAAGGCGCTGGAATCCAAGGGGATCGAGGCCGTCGCCTATGAGGAGCTTGCGCCCGATCCCACCGACACCACGCCGGCCGTGCTGCGCGTGCAGGCGCAGAACCCGGACGCCGTGATCCTGATGCTGTTCCCGAAGGCCGGGATCCCCTGGCTGCGCGACGCCTACAAGATCGGCTTCAAGCCGTTGACGGTGGGTCCCTCGCCGATGTCGGAAGTGGACGTGATCGCCAAGGGCGTCGGGACCGAGGACGCACTGTCGAACTTCGTCGGGCTGTCGACCGTCGGCTACACCACCGACGCGCCGGAAGTGGCGAAGTGGAAGGAGATCATCGAGCGGCGCTTCCCGGACTCCAATTTCTCCTCCTGGCACATGGTCGGCGTCGCCGCAGGCCAGTTCACGGTGGAGGCCCTGCGCCGGGCCGGCCGCGACCTCACGCGGGAGAAGGTGCTCGAGGTGCTCTCGACGCTGGAGATGCAGCCCGACACCTATGCCGGGCCGCTGAAGTGCACGCCGCAGGACCATCAGTGCCACCGCACGCTTGCCGCGTTCGCGGTGAAGGACGGCAAGGTGTCGCGCGTCGGCGTGGCGGTGCCGAAGCGCTAGCGGGCGAGCCCCGCCTTCGCAGGACGACCCCGGGTCCGCGCCCGGGGTCGTTCCGTCACCACCCGCGCGCCGTCCGCGCTGCCTTCGACGGGAGACACCGACCGTGGTCCTCGCCTATGCGCTGTCCTCCGGCCTGACCACCGGAGCGCTCTACGCCCTCGTCGCCGTCGGCCTGGTGCTCTGCTACCGGACGACCGGGCACATGAACTTCTCCCACGGCGAGCTGTTCATGATCGGCGGGTTCCTGGCCTACACCTTCCACGTGATGCTGGGCGCGCCCTACATCCCGTCGCTGCTGCTGGCGGTGCTGGGAACCTTCGTCCTGGGCCTGGTCACTGACCGCACGGTCTACCGGCCGCTGATCCACGCGCAGCCGCTCGCGATGGTGATGGCGACCGTCGGGTTCTCGTTCCTGCTCAAGGGGATAGGCCGGCACTTCTGGGGCGGGCAAGGCGAGGTCGTGACCTTTCCCTCGCCCGTCAGTCCCGCCCCGGTCTGGGTGCTGGGCACGCCGGTCTTTCCCCAGCAGCTTCTCGTCATCGCCGGTGTCGCGGTCTGCATGGTGCTGCTGATCGCGTTCTTCCAGTTCACGCGCGCCGGCAAGTCGATGCAGGCCACCGCCGAGAACCCGCACGCCGCCTACCTGGTGGGCATGCGGGTGGAGCGGATCTACGCACTGACCTGGGGCACAAGCGCCGCGCTGGCAGGCGTCGCCGCGGTCCTGATGGCGCCCCTGACGCTGCTGACGCCGGACGTCGGCTTCATCCTGCTGCTCAAGGCCTTCGCCGCGACGATCCTGGGCGGCCTCGGCAGCATGGCGGGCGCGATCGTCGGCGGCCTGATCCTGGGCGTGCTCGAGGCGCTGGCCGGCACCTACATCCATTCGAGCGTGCAGGAGGTTTCCGCCTTCGTGATCATCATGGTCGTCCTCGTGGTGCGCCCGAGCGGCCTGTTCGGGGCACGGGGGCTGCGCCGGGTATGAGCACGGACATGGACAACGCATCCCGACGCTCGCTGGCGGCCCTGCTCGTGGGACGCCGGACGGTGTTCCTTCTCGGCACGCTGGCGTTCGCGGTCTGGCCGCTGGCGTTCAATCCCTACCTGGCCTACGCAGCCAACCTGGCGCTGATCTACATCCTGCTGGCGGTGGGGCTGAACTTCATCATCGGGTTCGCGGGGCAGCTTGTCTTCGCCAATGGCGCGCTGATGGGGATCGGCGCCTATTGCACCGGGTTGCTGATGTACGACGGCGGCTGGCCGTTCTGGCTGGCCCTGCCGGCGGGGGCGGTCCTGTCGTGCATCATCGGGCTTCTGGTGGCGTTGCCCGCGCTGAGGCTGCAGGGGCTCTATCTCGCGCTGGGCACGGTCGCGTTCGCGCAGTTCGCGCTCTGGGTCTTCATCCATTGGGAGGGGCTGACCTACGGCAATGCGGGTTTCGTCCTGCCGCCGATCTCGTTCGAGGCGATCGGACTCGGCAAGGACCTCGGCCTCTACTACCTGAGCCTCGCGCTGGTGCTGGTGTTCGTCCTGATCGCCTACCGGATCTCGCGCTCGCGCGTCGGGCGCGCCTTCATCGCCGTGCGCGAGAGCGAGGTTGCGGCGGAGGCGCTGGCCATCGACCTGACCGTCTACAAGACCATCGCCTATGGCGTGAGCGCGCTCTACGCCGGGCTCGCGGGGGGGCTGTTCACCGCGCTGCTGGGCGTGGTCGTGCCGGAATCCTTCAACCTGTTCCAGATCGTCCTGCAGTTCGCGATGGTCATCATCGGCGGGCTCGGCTCGATCGCGGGGGCGATCATCGGCGCGGTCGCGCTGATCAGCCTGCAGGAGCTGCTGCGCGGCTTCCAGGAGGTGCAGGAGATCGCCTTCGGCGCGCTGCTCCTCGCGACGCTGCTGTTCTTCCCCGGCGGCATCGCGGCGGCACTGAAGCGCTGGGTGCCGGGCTGGACGGAAACCCACCACCAGGACGGGGGAGGGCGGTCATGAGCCGGCTGGAAACGCGCGGCCTCTGCCTGTCCTTCGGCGGCATCCGCGCGCTCGACGGCGTCGACCTGTCCGTCGAGGCGGGGGAAATCCGCGGCATCATCGGGCCGAACGGAGCGGGCAAGACCACGCTGCTCAACGCGATCTGCGGCCTGACCCCGCCAAGCGAGGGGGTTGTGCTGCTCGACGGCGAGCCTGTCTCCGGCCTCAAGCCCAGCGCCATCGCCGCAAGGGGCATCGGACGGACGTTCCAGACCTCCATGCTGTTCGGCGGCATGACGGTGCTGGAGAACGTCATGACTGGCCTGCATCAGCACATGTCGGCCAATGTCTTCACCGCCGCGCTGGGGCTGCCGTCGGTCCGGCGCGAGGACACGGACGCGCGCGAAAAGGCGCTTGCCGCGCTCGACTTCGTGAACATGCGGCAGTTCGCGGAGCGGGATGGCGCCGCCCTGTCCTTCGGCCAGCAGCGACTGGTGGAGATCGCCCGCGCACTGATCAGCGAGCCCACGGTCCTGCTGCTCGACGAACCCGCCGTCGGCCTGAGCCCGCCGCGCGTGCAGGAACTCGATCTGCTGCTCCGGCGCATCCGGGACGAACGCGGCATCACCATCGTGATGATCGAGCATGTGATCCGCCTCGTCATGGGGGTCTGCGACCGGATCACGGTGCTGAACTCCGGCGCAAAGATCGCCGAGGGAACGGGCGACGAGATCATCGAGAACCGCGAGGTTCAGGAGGCCTATCTGGGGAAGGCGATCGATGCTGCGGATTGAGCACCTGAGCGTCTGGTACGGCCTGACCGAGGTCCTGCGCGACGTCAGCTTCACGGTCGGGAAGGGGCAGATCGTCGCCCTGCTCGGCGGCAACGGCGCGGGCAAGACGACGCTCCTGAAGGCCATGAGCGGCCTGCTGAAGCCGAAGGCGGGCGGCATCTGGCTTGAGGACAAGCCGGTCGCGGGCCTGCATCCGCACGACATCGTGGTGCGCGGCATGTCGCAGGTGCCGCAGGGCCGCTTCGTCTGGCCGACCATGACGGTGCACGACAATCTCGTGCTGGGCGCGATCACGCGCAACGACCGGGCCGGCATCCGCGAGGATCTCGACAAGGTCTACGGCTATTTCCCGCGACTGAAGGAGAAGACACGACGCGCGGCCGGCTCGATGAGCGGGGGCGAGCAGCAGATGCTCGCCATCGGCCGGGCGCTGATGGCGCGGCCGAAGGTGCTGCTCATGGACGAGCCCTCGCACGGCCTGTCGCCGCTGATGGTGGAGGAGATGGTCGCGACCATCGCGCGCCTCAACGAGGAGGGCATGACCATCTTCCTGATCGAGCAGAACGTGGGCGTCGCCGGTGCGCTGGCGGGACCGACCTTCGTGCTGGCGAACGGCGAGATCGCGCTGGAGACGACCGGCCACCAGGTGGTGCACGACCCGGCCGTGCTGCGCAGCTATCTCGGACGGTGAGAGGGGCCCGATGACGCTCAGGAACATCGCGCGGGAACGGCTGGAGCGGGGGGAGCTTTCGCTCGGCGTCGGGCTGCGCCAGGCGCGCACGGTCGACACCGGCAAGCTGATGCGCACGGCGGGCTTCGACTGGCTGTTCCTCGACATGGAGCACAACTCCATGGACATCGACTGCGCGGTGCAGATCTGCGTCGCCGCGCAGGATGCGGGCATCACCCCCATCGTCCGCGTGCCGGGGTGGGAGAAGTTCCACGCCACGCGCGCGCTCGACGGCGGGGCGCAGGGGATCGTCGTGCCCCATGTCGACACGCCGGAGCTGGCCGCCCGGATGGTCGAGGCCTGCAAGTATCCGCCGGTCGGCCACCGCTCGGTCACCTCCGCGCTGCCGCAGGTCGATTTCGAGAGCCCGCCGCTGGCCGAGGTGACGGCGGCGATCAACGCCTCGACCCTGCTCGTGATCATGCTGGAGTCGCCGCAGGCCATCGCCAACGCGGACGCCATCGCGGCGGTGCCGGGCGTCGACATCCTGCTGATCGGCTGCAGCGACCTGTCGATGGAGATGGGCATTCCGGGCAAGGTGGACGCGCCGGAGATGGAGGCCGCGGTGCGTACCGTCGTCGCCGCGTGCGCGAAGCACGGCAAGCACGCGGGCTTCGGCGGGGTCGGGGCGCCCGAGGTGATCGAGCGCTATATCGGGCATGGCATGCGCTTCGTGCTGTGCGGCAGCGATCTGACGATCTTCCTCGCCGCCGCCCGTCAGCGCACGGCGCATTTGCGTGGCCTGGCGTTGGAATGAGGCCGCCCATGGCAGGGCGCCACACACCGCGCACGGCCGATTGAGGGGAAAGCGATGGATACCGGACTTGCTGGCAAGACCGCGCTCGTGACCGGCGCGTCCAAGGGGATCGGGCTCGCGGCGGCGCGCGGACTGGCGGCGGAAGGGTGCAACCTGCACCTGGTGGCGCGGTCGGCGGACCTGCTGGCGGACGCCGCGCGCGAGATCGGCGAGACGTATGGCGTCGAGGTCGGGACGCATGCCCTCGACCTCTCCGACAGCGCCAATATCGACGCGCTCGTGGCCCGCCTGCCGCGCATCGACGTGCTGGTGAACAATGCCGGCGCAATCCCGGCCGGCAATCTCGAGCAGGTCGACGAGGCGCGCTGGCGCGCGGCGTGGGACCTGAAGGTCTTCGGCTACATCAACATGACGCGGCGGTTCTATGCCCGGATGCGGGGCGAGGGCGGCGGCGCGATCGTCAACGTGATCGGGCTTGCGGGCCAGTCGCCGGACTTCGACTATGTCGCGGGCAGCACGGGCAACGCCTCGCTGATGGCGTTCACGCGCGCCGTCGGCTCCTATGCGCTGGAGGACGGTATCCGCGTCGTGGGAATCAATCCGGGCGCCGTGATGACGGACCGCATCGTGACCATCATGCGGACCCGCGCCGAGCGGGAGTTCGGCGACGCGGACCGCTGGCGCGAGTTCATGGGCAACCAGCCGCAGCAGCGCGCCGCCAGGCCGGAGGAGGTGGCCGACCTCGTGGTCTTCCTGGCGTCCGACCGGGCGAGCTTCATCTCGGGCACGGTCGTCACGCTCGACGGCGGGTTCTCCTCGCGCAACGGGCGTTTGCGGTAGGATCGCGCGCGCCGGCCGGAGCAGAAGGGAAACGCCATGCCGCACACGCCAGCCGCCGACGTCCTGAGCGACGTGAAGGTGCTCGACCTGACGCGGGTGCGCGCGGGTCCGACCTGCGTGCGCCAGCTTGCCGACTGGGGCGCCGACGTCGTCAAGATCGAGACGCCGCCGCAGGTCTCCACCGCCGCCGACATGGGCGGGCCGCGGCACGGATCGGACTTCCAGAACCTGCACCGCAACAAGCGGTCGATGACGCTGAACCTGAAGGAGGACGAGGGACGCGCGATCTTCCTCCGCTTGGTCGAGGGCGCGGACGTGGTGGTCGAGAACTACCGCCCCGACGTGAAGGACCGGCTGGGCATCGGGTACGAGGCGCTGAAGGCGGTCAATCCGCGCATCATCCTCGCCTCCATCTCGGGCTTCGGGCAGCAAGGGCCATACGCGAAGCGCCCGGGCTTCGACCAGATCGCGCAAGGGATGGGCGGCCTCATGTCGATCACGGGGCTGCCCGGGCAGGGGCCGGTGCGCGCCGGCATTCCGGTCGCCGACCTGACGGCGGGGCTGTTCGCCGCGCAAGGGATCCTGCTCGCACTCTACGAACGGATGCGGTCGGGCCAGGGGCAATGGCTCCACACCTCGCTGCTGGAGGCGATGATCTTCATGCTGGACTTCCAGTCGGCGCGCTGGCTGATGGACGGCAAGGTGCCGCAGCAGGCGGGCAACAACCATCCGACCAGCATCCCGACAGGGGTGTTCCGCACCTCTGACGGCTACATGAATATCGGCGCGTCGGGCCAGGAGATCTGGCGGCGGTTCTGCGTGGCGCTCGGCCATGCCGAATGGGCGGACAATCCCGACTACGCCACCGAGGGCGCGCGCTCGGAAAACCGCGACGCGCTCAATGCCGAGATCGAGGCGGTCACGCTGACCGATACGACCGCGGTCTGGATCGCGCGGCTGAACGAGGCGGGCGTGCCCTGCGGCCCGATCTACGGCATAGACGAGGTCTTCGCCGACGAGCAGGTCATGGCGCTGGGCATGGCGCGGCCGCTCGCATCGCAGAGCGTCGGCACGCATCCCTTCGTGCGCCAGCCGATCACCATGGAGCGCACGCCGGAGACCTTCGTGTCCGCCGCGCCGGAATGCGGCGCGCATACCGACACGATCCTGTCCGGCCTCGGCTACGACGCCGCCGCGATCGCGGACCTGCGCGCCCGCGACATCGTCTGAAGCGGAGGGCCGCGTCCTCGCCGTCAGCTACGGTCGGGCAGCACGGAATCGCAGACCGCAAGCTCGGCAATGGCCGGGCTCATGAACGCCTTCATCTCCTGGTGAACCGCCGATACCTGGTAGGCATCGTGATCGGCGGAGGTGCGGAAGGCGCTGACGACCGCGTGGGTGTAACCCTGCGAGCGGTCGGCGTCGTTCACGGCGTATTCGTACTGGAGAAGCCCCTGCGCCTCGGCGCGGATTTGCCGCGCATAGTCCTCCACCCGTGCATGGAAGGCGTCATCGACGTCCGGTACGAGCCGCATCAGCACCACGTGAACGAACATGCCCT
>JAJLJT010000139.1:0-6359 GCA_033844555.1 Alphaproteobacteria bacterium
ATGATGAGGTCGGCCCAGCTGATGCGGTTGCCGTACTTCTTCTTGATCGGCCAGAGCAGACGGCGCGCCTTGTCGAGGTTGGCGTTGTCCGGCCAGGAATTGAGCGGCGCGAACCGCTGGTTGCCCGTGCCGCCGCCGCCGCGCCCGTCCGCCATGCGGTAGGAGCCGGCCGCGTGCCAGGCCATGCGGATCATCAGGCCGCCATAGTGACCCCAGTCGGCCGGCCACCAGTCCTGGCTGTCGGTCATCAGGCCGCGCAAATCCTTTTTCAGGGCCGCGATGTCGAGCGTCTTCAGCGCCTCGCGATAGCTGAAGCCCTTGCCCAGCGGATCGGTCTTTGTGTCGTGCTGATGGAGGATGTCGAGGTTCAGCGCCTTCGGCCACCAGTCCATGTTCGACGTGCCGGTCGCCGTCGCACCGCCATGCATCACCGGGCACTTGCCCGCGGCTTTCGCATCGTTTCCGTCCATCTTGTCTCTCCCAGGTTGGCGCGTGCTTTCCGACACGCTTTCAGATGACCGTAGTCCGCCTCCATGCCAGCCGTGCATCGGGACGAACCCGGCGGTCACGCCGATCACGGCACCTGTCTAGCATGCACGTTCCATAAGAAAAATTTGCTTTTTCCAATTATATCGATAGGTTTTGCAGATGAATTTGATCTCTATCCGGCACCTTCGCTATTTCGAGGCGCTCGCCCGGCATCGCCACTTCGGCCGCGCGGCGGAGGCGTGCGCCATCTCGCAGCCCGCGCTCTCGGTCCAGATCAAGGAGCTGGAGGAGATCCTGGGCGCTCCCCTGGTCGAACGCGGTACGCGCCGGATCCGGCTGACCGGCCTAGGGGAAGAGGTCGCCGGCCGCGCCCGCGATATCCTGCGGTCGGTGCACGAGCTGGGCGATCTCGCCCGCGCGTCGGGCGCGCCGCTGGCGGGGCGGCTGCGGATCGGCGTGATTCCGACCATCGCGCCCTATCTGTTGCCGAGGGTGATCAGGGACCTCGCGGCGGCGTTCCCCGATCTGGACGCCCGGCCGCGGGAGACGGTCACGCAGAAGCTGATCGAGGACCTGATGGAGGGGCAGCTGGACGCGGCGATTGTCGCCTTGCCGGTGTCGGAACCTTCCCTGCACGAGGAACCCCTGTTCGAGGAGGAATTCGTCCTCGTGCGTCCGGCGCCTGACGCAGACCAGCCGGTGCCAAGCTCCGAGATGCTGCGCGAGATGCGGTTGCTCCTTCTGGAGGAAGGTCATTGCTTCCGCGACCAGGCCCTGTCCTTCTGCGGCATGCCGTCGGGCCCGCCGCGCGACCTGATGGAGGGCAGCTCGCTGTCGACGCTGGTGCAGATGGTCGGCGCGGGGATCGGCGTGACGCTCATTCCGGAGATGGCCATCCCCATCGAGACGCGCTCGGCGCAGGTGTCCGTGGCGCGCCTTGCCACGCCGAGACCGATGCGAACCGTGGGGATGATCTGGCGCAGGACCAATCCGCTGTCGGATCAGCTGCGCGACGTCTCGCGGATCGTCCGGCGCGCCGCCGCCGGGACGGGAAGCGTTCCTTAATGCCGTCGTGTATAGTCTGCGCGAGATTCGCGCGGCTTGCGTGATGCGTGGTGTGTCGTGGGGTTGCGTTTTCCGGTCAAGGCGGCCGATGTGTGAATCGTCTCCGGAGGGGGGTGCGCGTGCAGCGTCCACTCAAGATCTTGTTCGTCGCAGGCTTTTTCCCGCCCTATGCGCCACCCGGCGCGGTGCGCAACCCGAAGCTTGCGGAGTATCTGGCTGCCGCGGGACACGAGGTTCAGGTCCTCTCTATTCAGGAGCAGGCGCACGCTGGGCTCCACGAATCGGTCCTGCCGGATGCCCACGTCCATTCCCTGCCCTATGCGGAGCCGGGAGAGGCGGTCACCCGCATCGTCCGGGCAGTAAAGCGTATTTCCGGGACTGCGCGCGCCACGGACCGCGACACCGCGGCCGACGGGAAGGCTGGGGCCGCCCCGGCCCGCGGGCCCGGGCCGTCGCCGCTCAAGCTGCTGTACCGGCAGGCGGTTGCATTGCCCGACAGGTACCGATCATGGGTGCGCGCGGCCGTGCGACGTGGGCGCATCCTGGCGCGGACCTGGATGCCGGACGTGATTCTGTCCTCCGGGCCACCGCAATCGGCGCACATCGCAGCTGCACGCTTGTCGCGGGCTTTGGGCTGTCCGTGGGTGGCGGAGCTGCGGGATCTCTGGGCGAATAACCCCTATGTCGATGTGCATCCGTTACTGCGCGGGGCTTTCGAGGCGAAAGCGCGCGCCACATTGGGTCATGCCCGGGCGATGGTGGCTTTGACCCGCACGGCGCAGGCCGAGTTGCAGGCGACATACGACGTGCCCGTTCTACTCGCCACCAATGGCTACGATCCAGCGGACTTTGAGGGGCTTCAGGACATCGCGCGGCCCGAGGCCGACGCCGGTCGTTTGACGATCATCCACGCCGGCGTGATCTATCCCGGTCGACGCGATCCGCGCGCATTGTTTGAGGCGATCAACAGGCTCGATGCGGACAAGGCGCGCATCCGGGTGCGCTTCTTCCACGATGAGCTGGATTTCGTGGGCCGTCTTGCGCGGGAACTGGATGTGCAGGGGTGCGTCGAGATCCGCGCCGCCGTTCCTCGCCGGGAGATCCTGCGCATCGAGCGGGAAAGCGACGTGCTGCTGCTGTGCCGCTGGGCGAACCCGGCGGACGATGGCGTGATCCCAGGCAAGGTGTTCGAGTACATAGGCGCACGCCGCCCGATTCTCTCCATCGGTTCCACCTCGGGCGAGGCAGCGGAGATCGTGCGGGCCGGCCCGTTCGGTCTCGTTTCCAACGATCCGGATGAGATTGCCGCCCAACTTCGGGCTTGGTTGGACCAGATCGAAGCGGAGGGGCGTATCCCAGACCTTTCCGCGGATGCGGCCCGTCCCTTCGAGCGGGCGGCTCAATTCCGCAAGATCGAAACGTTGCTGGACGAGGTTGTGCGCGGGTGACGCGCACTGCTTTCAAAACGGCGGGCTTGGCGCTAGAAGGACGCCCGAAGAGGGAGGCGCGAGGCGTCCCCGCACCGGTTCCCTGCAAGCGGAAGACATGCGATGGCCCGCACCGCCAAAGCCGCCCCGACCGTGGGCATCGTCAGCCTCGGCTGCCCCAAGGCGCTCGTCGACAGCGAGCGGATCCTGACGCGCCTGCGGGCCGAGGGCTATGACATCAGCCCGGACTACCAGGGCGCCGATGCGGTGATCGTCAACACCTGCGGCTTCCTCGACAGCGCGCGTGCCGAAAGCCTCGACGCCATCGGCGAGGCGCTGAAGGAAAACGGCAAGGTCATCGTGACGGGCTGCCTGGGGGCGGAGGAAAACGTCATCCGCGGCGCCCATCCGAAGGTGCTGGCGGTCACCGGTCCGCACCAGTACGAGGCGGTGATGAAGGCCGTGCATGCCGCCGTGCCGCCGCGCCACGACCCCTTCGTGGATCTCGTCCCGGAAGCGGGCGTACGCCTGACGCCGCGGCACTACGCCTATCTGAAGATTTCCGAGGGCTGCAACAACTCCTGCTCCTTCTGCATCATCCCGTCGATGCGGGGCAAGCTGGCGAGCCGCCCGATCCACCACGTGCTGCGCGAGGCGGAAAAGCTTGCCGAGGCAGGCGTGCGCGAACTTCTGGTGATCAGCCAGGACACCAGCGCCTATGGCGTCGACCTGAAGTACGCGCCCCATGTCTGGGGCGGGCGGGAGCGGCGGACGCGGTTCTTCGACCTGGCGGAAGCGCTGGGCGAACTCGATGTCTGGGTGCGCCTCCACTACGTCTACCCTTATCCGCACGTGGACGAGGTGATCGGCCTGATGGCGTCGGGCCACGTGCTGCCCTATCTCGACATCCCCTTCCAGCACGCGAGCCCGGACGTGCTGCGCGCGATGCGCCGCCCGGCCGCGCAGGAGAAGACGCTCGCCCGCATTCACCGCTGGCGGGCGGAGTGCCCGGAACTGGCGATCCGGTCGAGCTTCATCGTCGGCTTCCCCGGCGAGACCGAGGCCGACTTCCAGATGCTGCTCGACTGGCTGGAGGAGGCGGAACTCGACCGCGTCGGCTGCTTCAGGTTCGAGCCGGTCGAGGGGGCGGCGGCCAACGACCTGCCCGGTGCGGTGCCGGAGGAGGTCAAGCAGGAGCGGTTCGAACGCTTCATGGAGGTGGCGGAGGCCGTGAGCGCACGCCGTCTGGAGGCCCGCGTCGGCATGGAGACCGAGGTGCTGGTCGACGCGGTGACGCAGGAGGGCGCGGTCGCGCGCTCGAAGTGGGACGCGCCGGAAATCGACGGGGTCGTTCACCTGCCGGGCGGAACGGACCTCGAGCCGGGCGACCTCGTGGCGGTGCGCATCGTCGCGACGGACGGGCACGACCTGATCGCCGGGCCGATCCTGTCCGGCGAGGACGCAACCGACGACGACTGGGATCTCTGACCGGGCGACGCCCGCGGGCATGGACGCCCAGCACGCTCCGCGGTTATGCTTTCGCATCGGGCGTGTGGGGCGCAGTGCCACGGGGATCGAGGCGCAGGGGGGCGCGGATGATCGAGGAATGGGCCGGGTCGGTCACGGTGCTGGCGATCCTTGCGATTGCCGGTGGCCTTGTGGGGTGGGCGTGCAGGGCGATTCTTGCGCGGGACGAGGTGGCCCGCGCGACTGAGGCGCGCGACGCGCGCATCGCCGAACTGGAGGCCGAGCGGACGACGCTGCAGGCGCGTGCCGCGGAGCGCGAACAGGCGCTTGGAATCCTGCGCCAGAAGTGGGAGGCCGAATCCGCGCGCCTTGCGGGACTCGAGCGGGAACTTGGCGATCTGCGCACCAGCGCGGCCGTTGCCCCGGCATCACCTGTGCGTACTGCGGCATCGCCAAGGCCAGACCATGGGGCCGCGATCGACGACAGCGGCCCCGTGCGACGGCCCGAGGGCCTTCTGACCGCGCCGGCCGGCGCTCCGGACGACCTGACTGCGATCCGCGGCGTCGGGCCGAAGATCAAGAGCACGCTCAACGCGCTCGGCATCTATCATTTCCGCCAGATCGCGGCGCTGACACCCGACGAGGTACGATGGCTCGCGGGCGAGCTTGGCGCCTTCCCGGGCCGGATTGCCCGCGAGAACTGGATTGGCCAGGCGCGCGCCCTGGCGCAGGCGGATGCAGGCGGCCCGCCAGACGGCGCCTGAGCGTGCGGCAATGCACCGGCAGGGGGCCGAAGCCCCCGATCCTGCATAGGCGGCCTACTTGACCTGCGCGTAGCCGGCCGTGAAACCCAGCAGCGACAGCGGCACGTCGATCGGCTTGAGCTGGACGTTCTTGAAGGTGATGACGGCACGCGACCCGTTCTTCATGCGGTTGAGCATGGCGTTGTCGAGCTTTACCGCGCCGGCGCAGCCGTTCGGCTGGCAGACGTCGACGGGAATGCGCATCTTCTCGCCACCATCGATGGAGATCTCGATTCCCGCGGGCAGGTAGATGCCCAGCGGCACTGTCAGCGCGAGAATGCGCCCGTCCTGGCTGTCGCCGACCTCGGCCTGCAGGATGCGCCGCTTGGTCTCGCTCACCACCACGCTCTGCAGCAGGTGGCACTGCTCCGGCGCGCTGGCGTTGCCCGGCGGCGTGCCGCACACGAGCTTCCAGTCGCGGAAGTCCTCCGTCCGCGTGATGTTGGGCTGCGGCGGTGCAGGCTGCGCCGGCGTGGCGGACGATTGCGCGGCTGCCGGCGCTGCGGGCAGCGCGAGCGCCGCAGCAAGGCCCAGCGCGGCGATGGACAGGACCGGGAGCGGTCCGCGGCGGCGGTCTGCGAAAACAGGCATGAAAACTCCTTCCGGACTGACTTTGGCAGGGAGACTGGGGCCAGCAGGCTCAGATTTCGTTAAGGGCGGCCTCGCGCAGCGTGCGGCGCATGATCTTGCCCGTGGCGGTCATCGGCAACTCCGCGACGAAACGGATCTCGCGGGGATATTCGTGCGCGGCGAGGCGCGTGCGGACATGGTTCCGGATCTCGTCCGCGAGGTCGTCGCCGCCATGCGCGCCCTCGCGCAGAACGATGTAGGCGCGGATGCGTTCCGTCCGCTCCGGGTCGGGCACGCCGATCGCCGCGGCCATGGCGACGGCCGGGTGGGTCATCAGGCACTCCTCGATCTCCGCCGGGCCGATCCGGTATCCGGCGCTGGTGATCACGTCGTCCGCCCGCCCGCGGAACCAGAAATAGCCGTCCTCGTCAACCGTCCCCATATCGCCGGTCAGCCACCAGGGGCCGCGCAGCTTCTCCGAATTGGCGGCGTTGTTGTGCCAGTAGCCGAGGAAAATGACCGGATCGGGGCGGCGCAC
>JAJLJT010000140.1:0-10821 GCA_033844555.1 Alphaproteobacteria bacterium
CTTGCCTTCGTCCGCATTGGCCTTCACCCAGGCCTTGGCGGCGGCCAGTTCCTCGCCCTTCGCCACGACCTCGTGGACGAGGCCCATGGCCTTCGCCTTCTTCGGCGACATGGGCTTGCCTTCGAGCAGCGTCTCGGCGGAACCCATCACGCCCAGGAACCGCGTCAGGCGCTGCGTGCCGCCGCCGCCCGGCAGCAGGCCGACCTTGCACTCGGGAAGGCCCAGTTGCGCCTTGTCGTTGTCGACCGCGACCCGGTAGTGCGTGGCGAGGCACAGCTCCAGCCCGCCGCCGAGCGCGGTTCCGGTGATCGCGCTGGCGACCGGCTTGCCGCCTGCCTCGAGCTTCCGCATCATGCGGTGCAGGCCCATGGTGAAATCGAAGACGGCCTGCGCGCGCGCCGCCTTCGGCAGGTTCGCCGCATCCTTCGCCTGCCGCTCCAGCATGGAGAGGTCGGCGCCCGCCATGAAGCTGTCCTTGCCGCTCGTCACCACGACGCCCACGACCGCGTCGTCGGCGAGCGCCTTGTCGATGGCCTCCTCGTATTCGCGGATGGAGTCCTCCGACAGCACGTTCATCGACCGCCCCGGCATGTCGAAGGCGATCGTCGCGATGCCGTCGGCGTCGACGTCGTAGCGCAGCTGTTCGAAGCTCATGGGTGTTCCTTCCCTCGTGTGTCTCTGCCGGCCCGCCCGCCGCCGTCAGGCGTAGGGGCTGCCGTCCTTGTGCGTGAAGCGGAAGCCGCGTTCGTCCTTTACCGCGGCGAGGTCGTCATAGGGATAGTGCGCGCGTTCCACCGGACTGCGGGTGCCGATCTCGAGATAGAGCGCGGGCCGGTCCGACCGGTTGACGAGCTGATGGCCGTCCGCGACGCCCGCCTTGAAGCCCGCCGCGTCGCCCGCGCGCAGCACCGTCTCGCCGCCGTCCTCGATGAGCACCAGTTCGCCCTCGAGCACATAGACGAACTCGTCCTCGCGCTCGTGCCAGTGGCGCAGCGCGCTCGCCGATCCCGGGTCGAGGCGCGTGAGATTGACCCCGAACTGGTCGAGACCCGCGGCATTGCCGAGCCGCTTGCGCGTCCGGCCCGAGACGGCTCCGGCGAACGGCGCGGGGTAGCCCGAGCCGCCCGTCCAGTCCATCGCGTCGATATCGATTTTCGGCATCACACGCGCTCGATGATCGTAGCCGTTCCCATGCCGGCACCGATGCACAGCGTGACGAGGGCCGTTTCCTTGCCCGACCGCTCAAGCTCGTCCAGAACGGTGCCGAAGATCATCGCGCCGGTCGCACCCAGCGGGTGGCCCATGGCGATGGCGCCGCCGTTCACGTTCATCTTGTCGTGCGGAATGTCGAGCGCCTGCATGTAGCGCAGCACGACCGACGCGAACGCCTCGTTCAGCTCGAAGAGGTCGATGTCCGCCGTGGTCATGCCGGCCTTTTTCAGGAGCTTCTGCGTCACGTCGACGGGCCCCGTCAGCATGATCGTCGGCTCCGACCCGATGGAGGTGAAGGCGCGGATGCGGGCGCGCGGCTTCATCCCGTGCCTCTCGCCCGCTTCCTTGCTGCCGAGCAGGACCGCGCCCGACCCGTCGACGATGCCGGAGGAATTGCCGGCGTGGTGCACGTGGTCGATGCGCTCGATCTCCGGGTAGCGCTGGATGGCGACGGCATCGAAGCCCGGCATCCCCTCGCCGATCCCCTGGAAGGAGGGTTTGAGCGCGCCCAGCGACTGCATGGTCGTTTCCGCGCGCATGTGCTCGTCATGGTCGAGGATGGTCAGCCCGTTGTCGTCGTGCACCGGCACGATGGACTTGGCGAACCGGCCCTCCTCCCACGACCGCTGCGCCCGCTTCTGGCTCTCGACCGAATAGGCGTCGACGTCGTCGCGGCTGAACCCGTACTTGGTTGCGATCAGGTCGGCGGAGATGCCCTGCGGCACGAAATAGAGCGGGATCGCGCACTCCGGATCGACCGCCCACGCGCCGCCGTCGGAGCCCATGGGTACCCGGCTCATCGATTCCACCCCGCCGCCGATGGCAAGGTCGGAGGCGCCGGAGATCACCTGCGCGGCCGCCATGTTGACCGCCTCGAGGCCGGACGCGCAGAACCGGTTGACCTGCACGCCGGAGGTCTGCTCCCCCAGCCCCGACAGCAGAGTCGCCGTGCGGGCGATGTCCGCGCCCTGCTCGCCGATCGGCATGACGCAGCCCATGACCACGTCGTCGACGGCGTTCTCGGGCAGGGAATTGCGCTCCTTCAGCGCGCTGAGCACGCCCGTGGCCAGCTTGACGGATGGAACCTCGTGCAGGCTGCCGTCCTTGCGGCCCTTGCCGCGCGGCGTCCGCACCGCGTCATAGACATAAGCGTCGGCCATCTGGTCGATCCTCCTCGTTCGCTCTGGCACCGGCGCGCCGGCCCGCTACCGCCTCGACGGCTTCGGGCTAGAGGCCGCGTCCGATGAGTTCCTTCATGATCTCGTTCGTTCCGCCGTAGATCTTCTGCACGCGGGCGTCGGCCCACATGCGGGCGATCGGATACTCCGTCATGTAACCATAGCCGCCGTGGAGTTGGAGGCACCGGTCGATCACATTGCATTGCAGGTCGGTGCAGACGAGCTTCGCCATCGCCGCATGCTCGACACCGAGGCGGCCTTCCAGGTGCTCCTCGATCAGCCGGTCGACGAAGGCGCGCGCCGCGGTCACGCGCGCGGTGCACTCGGCCAGTTCGAAGCGGGTGTTCTGAAAATCGATGATGCGCTTGCCGAAGGCCTTGCGCTCCTTCGTATAGGCGACGGTGTGGACGAGCGCCGCCTCCGCGCTCACCACCGCCATGTCCGCGATGATCAGCCGCTCCTGGGGCAATTGCTGCATCAGCTGGACGAAGCCCTGCCCCTCGGCCCTACCGAGCAGGTTCGCGGTCGGCACGCGCACGTCCTCGAAAAACAGTTCCGAGGTGTCCTGCGCCTTCATCCCGATCTTGTCGAGGTTGCGCCCGCGCGAGAAGCCGGTAGCGGTCTCATCCGTCTCAACCACGATCAGGGACACGCCGCCCGCACCGGCCGCCGGGTCGGTCTTGGCCACGACGATGATGAAGTTCGCGGTCTGGCCATTGGTGATGAAGGTCTTTGCGCCGTTGATCACATACTGGTTGCCATCGAGGCGCGCGGTGGTCTTCACCGCCTGCAGGTCGGAGCCCGTGCCCGGCTCCGTCATGGCGATGGCGCCGACCATCTCGCCGCTGGCGAGTTTCGGCAACCAGCGCCGCTTCTGCTCCTCCGTGCCATAGGCCGCGACATAGGGCGCGACGATGCCGGAATGGACCGAGTTCCCGAACCCGCTGATGCCGAGCGCCACCTGCGCGCCGTTGATGACGCTTTCGTGCGCGTAAGTGCCGCCGCCGCCGCCATAGTCCTCCGGAATGCCGGCGCACAGAAGCCCCGCCTCCCCTGCCTTGCGCCAGGCGTCGCGGTCGACGCAGCCCTGGCTCTCCCAGCGCTCGTTGTGCGGCAGGAACTCTTCCGCGAAGAAGCGTCGCGCGGCATCCGCCAGGATCCGCAACTCTTCGGTCATCCAGCGCGAGGGCAGCGGCGCGGTCATTCCGCCGCCTCCTCCGTATCCCCCAGTTCTGCCAGCCGTTCCCGGATCTTGCCGCAGCCATCCTCAAGCTCGGCGATCGCGTCCTCAAGCTCGTCGCGCTGCGCCTTCAGCGCGGCGATCCGGTCGCGCGACTTGGCGAGCGTCACGCGCAACTGCTCGATCCCGCCGTCCGGTTTCTCGTAGAGATCGAGCATCTCCTTGATGTCGCGCAGCGAGAAGCCGAACCGCTTGCCGCGCAGGATCAGGATCAGACGCGCGCGGTCGCGCGGGGCGTAGATGCGCGTCTGCCCGCGCCGCGCAGGCGTCAGAAGTCCCTTGTCCTCGTAGAACCGGATGGCGCGGGGCGTCACGTCGAACTCACGCGCCAGGTCGCTGATCGAATAGGTCCGTGTCATCCGTTCCGCCTTGCTTCGGACACTGCCGTGCCTTGCCGTCGCCGCCGTCGTCAGGGGACGTTATGTGACGCTTACGTCAACGTCAATTGACCTTGGGCACAGGCGCCCGGAGGGCTTTGCCGGACCCCCGGTAGTGCCATGTTCATGCGGCATTTTTTACCATGTCGCCGAGGGAGGGCCGCGGAGCACAAGGGCCTCGCGCGGCTGGCCATACCTGCGATAGGATTTCGTTAACCAAACTGGACTAATCATGTCATACCGGTATGACCGGCAGACACCCATTTTCGGTCCGCAAGGACGGCCCTCGAGGGCGCTTCGGATCGACCGGAACACGGGGAACCGACATGAAGGCAGGAGCGCCCTGGAGCATCAAGGGGATCGACCCGGAGGCTCGTGAAGCCGCCAAGCGGGCAGCTGCCCGCGCCGGGATGACCCTTGGCGAATGGTTCAACCATGTGCTGACGACCGCCGACCCGGGCGCGGCCATCGTGCAGTCGTCGGGCGAGGTCGCGCCGGAGCCGTCCGGCGCGGTCCCCGCACAGGCGGTGCAGGTGGACGACGCCGCCCTGCGCGCGGAGATCGAGACCCTGTCCGCCAGCGTACGCACTCTCGCGGAGCGTCTCGACGCCACGGAAGAGAGCACGGCGACCCATCTGGAGGCGCTCGCCGCGCGCGTCGAGCGCGCCGAGGCGGCCCCCCCCCCGCCGGCCGGGAGCGACGAGGGCGCGATGGAGGCGCTGCGGGCACTGGCCGAGAAGGTCGACGGCATCGACAAGATCCGCCGCGATGCGACTGGCGAACTGCAGGCCGCCCTGCGTGACCTGGCGCAGCACACCGAAGAGGTACGGACCTCCAGCGAGCAATCGATCGGCGATACGCGGGCCTCCCTCGACGCCCTGTCACAGCGGATCGAGCGGTCCTTCGAGAAAAGCAACGAGGCGGTCGCCACCGTCGGCAAGGCAATCGAGATGATGGCCAGCCGCCTGACGCGGCTCGAACAGCGTATGCAGGACGCGTCCGCGGACCTGGCGCCCGAGACGGCCATCCCGGCACGCGGGGCCGGATCCGGCATGCTGGCCGCCGGCGGGTTCACCGGGGCGGCGGCGCTGGCCACGGCCGCCACGGCGGACCAGGCGATGGCGGACACCGGCGCCGATCTCGGCGACGGCGATGGCGAAGCCGCGGGCGACATCCTGCGGGAAGACTTCAGCAATGACGCCGGCCCTACCGGGTCTGACCGGGAGGACTGGCTTCCGGAAAGCGATGCGTCCGCCACCGAGGGCACAAACCTGACAGGTCCGGAAGCGGCCCGCTGGCTGCACACGGACGACGCGGCCGACGCGCCGGCGGACGATAGCGTGGCCGCGGAAAGCCCCGCCGCCGAGGCCGCACCCGGCGTCGCGGACTGGGACGACGACGGCATGGAGACCATCACCCGGACAGAGGATTCGAGGATCGCGGACGACCGGGACGATGCCCTTGCCGCCAAGGCTTCCTGGATGCACGCGCCCGAAGAACCGGCAACGGATCGTACCGGCGGCGATGCCGAGGCAGTCGAGCCGCAGCGCGCCGTGGCCGAGGCTGCAATGCCCGGCACGAGCGCCGTCAGCGAGGACGTCGAAGAGGCGCCGTTCGATGTCGACGCCTATCTGGATGCCCACCTTGCGCAGGAACACGGGCACGCCGGGAGGCAGCAGGACACGGGCATGGCCGCTTCGGCCGAGGCGTTCGACGCGGCCGACACAGCCATGGACGCCGCCGCGGAGCCGCAGTCCACGGCCTTTGCCGCGCCAGACACGGCCGGCGAACCTGTCGACACGACGAAAACGGCGACGCCCGACGATGCGGAGCGCCCGGCACAGGCGGCGTATCCGACCTCCACGATCGACGCCTTCCTCGACCAGTTCACGGATGAGGACGGCATCGTCCTCGACCGCGAGGAAGAGCCCTATGCCGAAACGGCGTCTCCGGCCGCGGAGGTCGGCACCGAAGCGGATGACGGCGAGATGACCGGCAGCGGCGAGGAGCGGTCCTGGGCGGCGGACGAGATGGACGCCGGCACCACCGCTGGTGTCTCCGCTGGCCCGGTTGCGGCCGCGGGCGTCGCGGCGGCGGGCGTCGCGGACGCCCCCGAGGCTGCCGCCGGACGCCGGCCCGAAGACGTCATCGCGGCCATTCGCAAGGCGGCCCGCGGCGACAGTCTCGACGAGGATCTGGACACCGGTACGGACGACGAGCGGCTGGATACCCTCTTTGGCGACGACGACGAGGACGGAGACGAGTTCGCTGACGCCGGTTCGCAGGCGCAATCCGCGGGCGGCGGTCGCAAGCTGCGCATCGGCCTGGTCGCCGCATCCATCGTGGTCCTGCTGGCCGGGGGCTCGTACCTGGTGCTCTGACCTTCGCCAGGCTCCGCGTTGCCCCTGGCGGCGGCGCGGACCACACTGGCGGCACGTGATTCGCGGCAGGCGGGCGGTCCGCCTGCCGCACCTCCCCGCCGAACCCACCGGGCCCCGGGATGCAGCTGTACCTGCCCATCGCCGAACTGTCGGTGCACATCCTGCTCCTCCTCAGCCTGGGCGGCGGGGTCGGGTTTCTCTCCGGTCTGTTCGGTGTCGGCGGCGGCTTCCTCATGACGCCGCTGTTGATCTTTATCGGCATCCCGCCCGCGGTCGCGGTCGCAACGGCGACGACGCAGACCATGGGCTCCTCCTTTTCCGCAATGCTGGGCCACATGCGGCGCAAGAACGTCGATTTCCGCATGGGCGCCGTGCTGCTCGCAGGCGGCGTCGCGGGCTCCGCGGCGGGGGTAGAGCTGTTCCGGCTGCTGCGCGAACTGGGCCAGGTGGATCTTGCGATCTCGCTCGCCTATGTCGGGTTTCTCGGCACCATCGGCGGGATGATGCTGGTCGAGAGCCTGAGGGCGCTCAACCGGGCGCGGCGCACGGAGGCCGCGCGGCGCAAGCTGCACCGGCATACCTGGGTGCACGGACTGCCCTTGAAGATGCGTTTCCCGCGCTCGAAGCTCTACACGAGCATTTTCCCCCCACTCGCGATCGGCGCGTCCGTGGGGCTTCTGGCAGCCATCATGGGCGTTGGGGGCGGCTTCATCATCGTGCCGGCGATGATCTACATCCTCGGCATGCCGACGACGGCGGCCATCGGCACCTCGCTGTTCCAGATCGTCGTGCTGATGGGCTTCACCACGATGATGCACGCCTACCAGAACCAGACCGTCGACGTGGTGCTGGCGGTGATCCTGCTGCTCGGCGGCGTGATCGGTGCGCAGTACGGGCTGCGCGCGGGCGCGAAGCTCAAGAGCGAGCAATTGCGCGTCCTGCTTGCCCTGCTGGTTCTGGCGGTCTGCCTGCGCCTGGCCTACGACCTGGTGGCGACGCCGGACGACCTCTATTCGATCGCGCCGTGGAGCGGCTCGTGAAGGCCCGGCGCACCCTTGTGTGGGGGCTTGCCGGCCTAGCCCTCATCGCCGCAGCCGGCCCCGCCCGCGCGGTGACGGACCTTGCATCGGACGTGTCCAGCCGCCTCATCGAGATCACCTCGAATTTCTCCGGTGCATCGCTCCTCATCTTCGGCTATGCGCGGTCCGGGCTGGAGCGCGAAGGCACCGACCTCGTCATCGTCATCCGCGGCCCGGCTGCCGAGACGACGGTGCGCCGCAAGGAGCGGGTGGCGGGCATCTGGGTAAACCGCTCGGAGGTGACGTTCAGCGGCGTGCCGGATGTCTATGCAATGGCGAGCACACGCGCCCTCGACGACGCGACACGCGCCTTCTTCCGCCAGGTCCACGGCCTCGGCACCGAGAACCTGCGTCCCGAGGTGGGCGCGGCGACGGAAGGGGCCGATCTGGAGGCCTTTCGTGCAGCGCTGATCCGCCGGAAAATGGAGGCGGACCTGTTCCAGGACCGGCCGGGTGCGGTGCAGGTGGTGAAGGATGGCCTGTTCCGCGCCGAAATCGACCTGCCTGCCACGGTTCCGGTCGGACAATACGCCGTCGACGTCTATCTGTTTGCCAATGGCGCGCTGGTAACGCGCGAGACGTCGTACTTCGCGGTGGACAAGAGCGGGATCGAGCGCAGCCTGTTCAACCTCGCCCACGAACAACCGCTGCTCTACGGTCTCAGCGCGATCACGCTGGCGCTGATCCTCGGATGGCTTGCCTCGGCGCTGTTCCGGCGCCCCTGAACCGCCCCGCGACACCTCGCCCCGCTGGCGCGCGCGCGCGGAAACTGGCATATCCCCCGTCGAAGGTGCGGCCCGGAGGGAGCTGGAAGACCGATGGCGGTCGAGAACATCACCTATTTCTGGGCGGCGCTCGCCGGGCTGATCAGCTTTCTGAGCCCATGCGTGCTGCCGCTCGTCCCGGCCTATCTCTGCTACATGACGGGCACGACGCTCGACCGGCTGCAGGAGGCGGAGGGAGACGGCAGCGCGGAAGGGCGCGCCCTGCTCGCCCGCGTGCTGCCGGCCTCGGTCGCGTTCGTCCTGGGCTTCACGCTGGTCTTCGTGGCGCTC
The DNA here is from genome assembly GCA_033844555.1 of Alphaproteobacteria bacterium. GTDB lineage: Bacteria > Pseudomonadota > Alphaproteobacteria > Futianiales > Futianiaceae > Futiania. Next base: position 8,523 of record JAJLJT010000140.1, read on the forward strand.
GGCGCGTCGGCCTCCTACATCAGCCGCTTCCTGCTCGCCTGGAGCTACGAGCTGTCGATGGTCGCGGGTGCCGTGATCGTCGTCTTCGGCCTCGCCATGATGGGCGTGTTCCGCATCGGGGTTCTGCAGCGGGAGGCGCGCTTCTCGCCCGACACGACGTCGGCGATGGGGCTGTTCGGGCCGTTTCTCCTGGGCCTCGCCTTCGCGTTCGGCTGGACGCCCTGCATCGGTCCGATCCTCGGCACGATCCTGGTGATCGCGGGCAGCCAGGACAGCCTCGCCTATGGCGCATCGCTGCTCGCGGTCTATTCGCTGGGTCTCGGCATACCCTTCGTGCTGGCCGGGCTTGGGGTCAGCCGCTTCCTCGCCTTCGCACGGCGAATCCGGCCCTGGATGCGCTGGATCGAGATCGGCGCGGGCGCACTGCTGGTCGTCACCGGCGTCATGATCTTCATGGGCACGCTGCAGGATCTGTCGTTCTGGCTTCTGGAAACCTTTCCGGCGCTGTCGACGCTCGGCTAGCCGCTCCTTACAGCAGCCCGCGGCCCAGCATCGCGCTGTCGGGAACGAGGCGGCGCGCCCGGACCGGGTGCACGCGCGTCTCGCCCAGCATCCAGGCGTGGTAGTCCGGCCCGAACAGGCGCGAGACCGCCGGGTCGCGCACGCAGAGGCCGCCGGTGTAGGCCCCGAAGGAGGGCATGACGAGCCGGCTCCCGTCGCTTGCGAAACACCGCCGCCTCAGCCTGCGTCCCCGCGCCACGACCGTCGCTGCCGGGTGCAGATGGCCCGCGATTTCTCCCTCCGCCGGGCGCGGCCCCGGCTCGTGCCGGAAGGTCAGCCCGCCGATCTCGACCGCCTCGCACACTTCGCCCGCGAGCCCGTCCGGCGGGGCGGGATCGTGGTTGCCGAGGATCCAGACCCAGCGGCGGCCTTCGATCAGGGCGGAAAGTCGCGCACGGTCACCCGCATCCAGCCCGGCGCTTGCATCGGCGTCGTGGAAACTGTCGCCGAGGCTCACAACCGTCGCCGGGCGGTAGCGCGCGACCAGCGCGGCAAGCCGGGCAAGCGTCGCCGCCGTGTCATAGGGCGGCAGCATCACGCCGCGCCGGGCAAAGGAGGCGCCCTTTTCGAGATGCAGGTCAGAGACGATCAGCGTCCCGCTCTCCGGCAGCAGCAGCGCGCCCGCGGGGTCGAGCGCGACGCGCACACCCGCGATGTGCGTCTCGGCCGGATGGCCCGCCGGAGCGTTCGATAACTCCGGCGCACCGTCTGCACGGTCTGAGGCGAAGGCAGTCATGTCCGTTTCACACCACAAGAAAAGAGGCCGCGCTCACCCCATGGCCTCGGCAATGAGGGTGTCGGCGGCCTCGGCCAGCAGATCCTCATCGGCCGCACCGTAGATGGGCTCGCGGCCGACCTCCAGCATGATCGGCACCGAAAGCGGCGAGATCCGGGCGAGCGGCCGGTGCACGATCCGCCCGCGGATGCGCGCAAGAAGCGCCCCCAGCCGCCCGATGTCGAGCAGGCCGCGCGCCGCATCGGCCCGGGTCGCCTGCAGCAGGACGTGATCCGGCTCGTGCTGGCGCAGCACGTCGTAGATGAGATCGGTCGACATGGTGACCTGCCGGCCGGTCTTCTCGCGGCCCGGAAACCGCCGCTCGACAAGGCCCGCGATGACCGCGCAGTTCCGGAAAGTGCGCTTGAGCAGCGCCGATTCCGCCATCCAGGCGTCGAGGTCGTCGCCCAGCATGTCTTCCTCGAACAGCGCGTCCATGCCGGTGCGGCGCATGTCGCGCAAGGCCCAGACCGCAAGCCCGTACTCGTTGGCGGCGAAGCCCATGGGGCGCAGGCCGGCCCGTTCCAGCCGCCGCGTCAGCAGCATCCCCAGCGTCTGGTGCGCGAGCCGGCCCTCGAACGGATAGGCGACGAGATAGTGCTTGCGCCCACGCGGGAAGGTCTCGACCAGCATCTGGTCGCGCGCAGGTATGACCGATTTCGCCGCCTGCAGGGCCAGCCACTCCTCCACCTGCGGCGAGAGCATCCCCCACCCCTCCCGGTCGGCGAGCAGCCCGCGCACCCGGTCGGCCAGAAAGGTCGAAAGCGGGAACTTGCCGCCCTGGTAGGACGGCACCTTCGGCTCGGTCCCGCCCGCGCGGCTGACGAACACGTCGGTCTCGCGCAAGCCCTCGAGGCGCAGCACCTCGCCCGCGAACAGGAAGGTGTCGCCGGGGCCCAGCTGCTCGACGAACCATTCCTCGATCTCGCCCAGCATCCGCCCGCCCATCGCGGACGCCCCGCG
>JAJLJT010000141.1:0-3684 GCA_033844555.1 Alphaproteobacteria bacterium
CAGCGCCGAGACGATGTCCGAAAGGCTGACGCCGGGCGGCGTGCCCTCCATCAGCAGGTGGAGAGCGTCGCGCAGGATGCCCCAGCTTGCCCAGAGCAGCACCAAACCGAAGGCGATCCCCAGAAGCGGGTCGATCAGCAGGAAATCCGTCAGAGCGATCACGACCGCCGTAACGATGATCAGGAGGCTGCCCACGAAGGTCTGGACGATGTGCCAGAAGGCGCCCTTCAGGTTCAGGTCGCTGCCTTGCCGGCGATAGAGGAGGGCGAGCGAAACGACCTCGGTGACAAGGCCGCCCGCCGCCGCGACCAGCATCGGGGTCGTGGGCAGGTCGATGGGATGGCGAAGGCGCATGGCGCCCATCACGATCACGACAAGCGCCATGACGAGCAGAAAGCCCCCGTTCACCAGGGCGCCCGCGATCTCCGCCCTGTACCAGCCGAACGTCTTCATCTCGTCCGCCGGGCGGCGTGCGATGCGCGCGGCGACGATGGCAACGAGAACGCCGCCCACCGCCGAGAAGGTATGAAATGCGTCCGACATCACGGCGACCGAGCCGGTGTAGAGCCCGATGCCGAATTCCACGACGAAATAGACGCCGGTAAGCCACGCGGAGATGCTCAAGGCGCGGGAATTGCCGCCGTCATGCATCATCATTCCGTGGGCGGCATGGTCTGCCATGTCCAATCCCTCCAGATCGTCGGGCCGTTGTCATCTCAGATCCTTGACCTTCCAGCGACAGGAGGGTCAAGGATGGCGTCCGCTTTCAGCCCTTCATGTCCCAACAGAAGAGAAGGAGAAGCGAGGATGGCAAAAGGAACTCGCTATCTGTTCACGGCAGCGGCCTTGTTATTCGGAACGATCGAAGTGGCTGCAGCCGCGCCGGGCGATAATTACTATCGGCACGGCGACATGATGTCCTGGGGTGGATGGTTCGCCGGCCCCATCATGATGCTGCTCTTCGTCGGCCTGCTGGTCGCGGCCATCGTCGTGGCGCTGAGGCTGGCGGGTCTGGACTTCGGCGCGGGGCGGCGGGAGAGCGACGTGTCCCGCGCCCTGTCGATCCTGCAGGAGCGCTACGCCCGCGGCGAGATCGACCATGAGGAGTACGAGGAACGGCGCAGGCGTCTGGTCTGAACGCCCGGCTCCGTGCGCTAGGTGTCCCACTGGCTGAGGGGGGATGGAGGCAGATGGACAGACGCCGGATCGTCGGAGGTCTTCTGGTGCTTGCGGGCCTCGGCGGACTTCTCGCATGGCAGGCCGCGGGCCCTCGGGACGAAGCGCCGCTGCGGGTCGCGGTCGAGGTGCCGGCGCTCAGTCCCGCGGCGAAGGAGGGCGCGCGGCTCTTCTCGGCGAACTGTGCTAGCTGCCATGGCGAGAACGCGGGCGGCAGTTCGCAGGGGCCGCCGCTGGTGCACAAGATCTACGAGCCCTCGCACCATGGCGACGCCGCATTCATGATGGCGGTCACGCGCGGCGTGCGGCCGCATCACTGGGGCTTCGGCCCGATGCCGCCCGTGCCGGGGCTCGGCGAGCGGGAGGTCGCGCGCATCGTCGCCTATGTGCGGGAGCTTCAGCGTGCCAATGGCATCCGCTGACAGGGCCGGAGACTTGTTTCCGGATGCCGGTGTGCCAGATTTGTTTCAAGACGCTTGACCTTCCCCCGGGTGGAAGTTCCATTTGATCTCCATGCAGAGACTCGTGCGCACCCTGATGACCGCTCTCTTCGTGCTGGCCGCCGTGCTGGCGCTGCCCGGCGGCATGGGATCTGCGCCTGGAACCGGGGAGGCCCATGCGGCCTCACCCGCGCATGGGCATCAGCATGGCGACGCGGGCCACGGGCACCAGCTTCCCGACGATCCCGCCGGAAGTTGCGCGATGACGATGGGACATTGCATCACGGGCATTCGCGACGTGGCGCCGGTCAGCATCGGGCGTAGCGGCCCACGCATCGTCGTGCTGCGGCCTGGCGGGAGCGTTGCCGCCTCGGGTCTGCCGCACGAGACGGACACCCCGCCACCGCGCACCTGAAGAGACCGGACCCGCGCCTGCCGCGCGCCGCCGAGTGAGCGGCAGGCGGCGGTGCGCGCATCATTTCCGATCCGATATCTTCCAAGGTGAACACCATGACCTATCCGAATGCACGCCGGGCCGTTGCGCCCGCACTCTTCTCCCTCGTCCTCCTTCTCGGCACGCCTGCACTTGCCGCGGGCAAGCACGCCGGCGGCCACGGCCACGGCGCGGGCATGGACATCGGCCAGCCCGCCGACCCGGCCAGCGCCACCCGCACGGTGGAGGTCGTGATGCACGACAACTACTTCGAGCCCGAGACGATCACGGTGAAGGCGGGCGAGACGATCCGTTTCAAGATCCGCAATGCGGGCGCGCTCGTGCACGAATTCAACATCGGCACCGCCGCCATGCACGACGCCCACCAGGGCGAGATGATGATGATGATGGAGCATGGCGTCCTGAAGCCAGACAGCATCGACATGGAGGCCGCCCGTCACATGCAGGCCACCATGGGCCACGGCATGCACGAGGAGCCTAACAGCGTCCTCCTGGAGCCCGGTGCGGAAGGCGAGATTGTCTGGACCTTCCCCGCGGCGGGCGAGGTCGCGCTGGAGTTCGGCTGCAACGTGCCGGGGCACTATGCGTCCGGCATGGTGGGCGACTTCCGGATGAACCGCTGAGCGGACCGCAAGCCGGGGGCGGGCGTTCCCCTTGGGACGTCCCGTGTCCGGCGGCCTCTTTCACAGGATGAGCAAGACATGACGACCATCGCAATGGTCCGGGCGGCCGCGTTCGGCGCCGGGCTGGCCATGCTGCCCGGTGGGGCGGCACTGGCCGGAACCTATGACATCACCGTCGACCGGATCGCCATCGACACCGGCGACTTCGTGAAGCGCGGCGTGGGCTACAACGGGAGCCAGACTCCGACGATCCTGCGCTGGCGCGAGGGGGAGGAGGTCACCATCAACGTGACCAACAATCTCTCGGAGGAGACCTCGATCCACTGGCACGGGCTGATCCTGCCGTTCGACCAGGACGGCGTTCCGGGCGTGAGCTTCGAGGGGATCGCGCCGGGCGAGACCTTCACCTACCGCTTCCCGATCGTTCAGGCCGGCACCTACTGGTTCCACAGCCATTCCGGCTTCCAGGAGCCGGACGGGGCCTATGGCGCAATCGTGATCGAGCCGAAAGGGCGCGAGCCCTTCCGCTACGACCGGGACCATGTGGTGCAGCTGACCGACAAGCACCCGCACTCCGGCGCGCGGATCATGCGGAACCTCAAGATGATGCCGGACTACTACAACCGGCAACAGCGCACGCTGTTCGACTTCCTCGGCGACGCGGCGGAGAAGGGGCTCGGGGCCGCGCTGGCCGACCGCGGCGACTGGGGCTCCATGCGGATGATGCCCACCGACATCGAGGACGTGCAGGGCTTCACCCCGCTCATCAACGGCAAGGGGCCGGCGCAGAACTGGACCGGCCTGTTCACGCCGGGAGAGCGGGTGCGGCTGCGCTTCATCAACTCCTCCGCCATGACCTATTTCGACATTCGTATCCCCGGCCTGAAGATGACCGTGGTGCAGGCCGACGGACAGAATGTCCAGCCGGTGACGGTCGACGAGCTGCGCATCGCCGTGGCCGAGACCTATGACGTTATCGTCCGGCCGATGG
>JAJLJT010000142.1:0-4911 GCA_033844555.1 Alphaproteobacteria bacterium
GGCGCGCGCGGCGACGTGCAGGTGGTCTATCCGGTCCATCTGAACCCGAACGTGCAGAAGGCCGCGCAGGAAGTGCTGGGCGCAGCCGCCGACGTGCACCTGATCGCACCGCAGGACTATCTGCCGTTCGTCTATCTCATGCGCGCCGCGCACCTGATCGTGACCGATTCGGGCGGCATCCAGGAGGAGGCGCCCTCGCTTGGCAAGCCGGTGCTGGTGACGCGCGAGAAGACCGAGCGCCCGGAAGCCGTCGAGGCGGGTACCGTCCGCCTGGTCGGCACCGACCCCGCCCTGCTGGTCGCGGAGGCCACGCGCCTGCTCGACGACCGGGGCGCCTACGACACGATGAGCTACGCCCACAACCCCTATGGCGACGGGAAGGCCGCCGCCCGCATCCTCGAGGTGATTCAGAATGCATAGTTTCAGCCGCATCTCCGTCATCGGCCTTGGCTACATCGGGCTGCCGACCGCGGCCGTGTTCGCCGACACGGGCGTCGAGGTCGTCGGCGTCGACGTGAACCAGAAGGCGATCGCGCTCATCAATTCCGGCAAGCCGCACTTCGGCGAGCCGAACCTCGACGCGCTGGTGCGCCGGGTCGTGGAGACCGGCAAGCTGAAGGCGACCGATACGCCGGAAGCGGCAGACGCCTTCATCATCGCCGTGCCGACGCCGTTCATGGACGGGCACGTGCCCGACCTCTCCTATATCGAGGCGGCGGCCAAGGCGATCGCACCGGTGCTGAAGAAGGGCGACCTGGTGGTGCTGGAGTCCACCTCGCCGGTGGGCGCGACGGAGCAGCTGTCGGCCTGGCTCGGCGCGGCGCGGACCGACCTCAGCTTCCCGCACGAGAAGGGCGAACTTGCCGACGTGCAGGTCGCGCACTGCCCGGAGCGGGTGCTGCCCGGCAAGATCCTGCACGAGGTGGTCAACAACGCCCGGGTGATCGGCGGCATGTCGCGGCGCTGTGCGCAGCGCGCGCTCGCGCTCTACCGCATCGTGGTCAAGGGCGAGTGCCACGTGACGACCGCGCGGACGGCGGAGATGGCCAAGCTGACGGAAAACGCGTTCCGCGACGTCAACATCGCCTTCGCCAACGAGCTGTCTGTCATCTGCGACAAGCTGAAGATCAATGTCTGGGAACTCATCAAGATGGCGAACCTGCACCCGCGGGTGAACATCCTGAACCCCGGACCGGGCGTCGGGGGACACTGCATCGCGGTCGACCCCTGGTTCATTGTCGCGACGGCGCCGGATGAGGCGCGCATCATCCGCATGGCCCGCGAGATCAACGACGCCAAGCCGGACTTCGTCGTCTCCAAGGTGTGCGAGCGCGCCCAGGATCTGAAGAATCCGCGCATCGCGTGCCTCGGCCTCTCCTACAAGGCGGACGTGGACGACCTGCGCGAAAGCCCGGCGGTCGAGATCGTCGAGAAGCTGGCGGAGGCGGACGTCGGCGAGCTTCTGCTCGTCGAGCCGCACATCGGGGAATTGCCGAAGCGGCTGGCTGACAAGGGGCTGACGCTGACCGATTTCGACGTGGCGATGGAGAAGGCGAACCTCGTGGTCCTGCTGGTCGACCACATGGTGTTCCAGACCGTCGACCGCGACGTGCTGAAGGACAAGTTCGTCATCGACACCCGCGGCGCATGGTAGGCGCGGGCGCGCGTGCGGGCTTGCGCGCTTGCAAGCGCCCCCTTCGCCTTGCGATAGTTGCATAAGGGGAAGGTTGCGGCACGAGGGGGCATGACGGACGCGGACCGAGTCACGATCCTGATCGCGGACGATCATCCGCTGTTCCGCGGCGCGCTGGCCCAGGCCATCGCCTCGCGGATCGCCGGCGCGCAGGTGCTGGAGGCGGAGGATTTCGGCGCCGCGCAACGCATGCTCGACACGCGGCCCGGCCTCGACCTCTGCCTGCTCGACATCAACATGCCGGGGATGCGGGGGTTCACCGGCCTGCTCTATATGCGCGCGCAATATCCCGACATCCCGGTGATGATCGTCTCCGCCATCGAGGACGAGGAGGTGATCCGCGCCGCCTTCGACTATGGCGCGGCCGGTTACATCCCCAAGTCGCTGTCGGTGGACGAGATCGGTTCCGGCATCCGTGCGGTCCTCGACGGCGAAAGCTGGCTGCCGCCCGGCATCGACCTGAGCGCTGGCGAAGCGGGGGAAAGCGCCGACCTGGCGGAAAGGCTGGCGTCCCTGACGCCGCAGCAGGTGCGGGTGCTGATGCTGCTGTCGGAAGGCAAGCTCAACAAGCAGATCGCCTATGAGCTGTCGATCTCGGAAGCGACGGTGAAGGCGCATGTCTCCGCGATCCTGCAGAAGCTGGGCGTGAACAGCCGCACCCAGGCGGTGATCATCGCGGGCCGCATGGCGGTGGAGGACAAGGCGCTGTCAGCCGCGCGCGACAGCGCTATTCACCGGCAGACCTGAGAGGATCGCCGCCGCCGGACGCGCGCGCCTCGGCATCTGCGGAAAGCGCCGACCGCTCCGGCCCGCGGCCGCTGGCGCGGGCTTCGGCGATCGCGCGCATCATCACGGCGCGCAGCGCGGCGGGGCGCACCGGCTTGTTCAGCAGCAGACAGTCGAAGCCAAGCGCGGCTGCACGCACCTCTTCCGTGCGGTCGGCGGTCACGAGCACAGCCGGCAGAGACAGGCCGAGCGCGGCGCGGACCGCCTGGATCGCGTCGATGCCGGTGACCCCGCCGTCGAGGTGGTAGTCTGCGAGCACGATGTCGGGTACCGGCCAGCCCTTCAGACGGTCGACCGCCTCCGACAGACCCCGGGCGGTCCGCACCTCGCACTTCCAGCGGCCGAGCAACGCCGCCATGCCGTCGAGGATCGCAGGCTCGTTGTCGATGCAGAGCACGCGCCGCCCGCCAAGCTCGCGATGCGGACGCAGCGCCGGGGCGGGCGCTGCCTTGCGGACGGCCGCGACATCGGCCCGCGGCACCTCGATGTGGAAGACGGTGCCCCGCTGCCCGGCGGGACGCACGCCCACCGGATGCTCCAGCGCGCGCGCGATACGGTCGACGATCGCAAGGCCGAGGCCAAGCCCCTGCTCCCGCCCAAGCACGCCGTCGAGGCGGTGGAACTCCTTGAAGATCTCGCCCAGCTTGTTCTCGGGAATACCGGGCCCGGTATCCCAGACCTCGATGCGCACCCTGTCGCCGCGCCGGCGCGCGCCCATCAGGATCCGGCCCGAGGGCGTGTAGCGCACGGCGTTCGACAGGAAGTTCTGCAGCACGCGGCGCAGCATCTTGGGGTCGGAGCGCAGCACCAGCGAGGAGGGCACGACGCGCAGGTCGAGGCCGACGCGGCCCGCGAGCGCGGCGAATTCCAGCCGCAGGGGACCGAACAGGTCGGCGACCGCGAAGTTCTGGATGTTGGGCGGCACCGCGCGCGCGTCGAGCTTGGCGATGTCCAGCAGCGCGGAGAGAAGGTCGTCGACCGCGGTCAGGGAGGCTTCCGTCCGGTTGACGAGGGCCCCGCTCTCTCCGTCCAGCGGCTGCTGGCCCAGCGCGGACAGGAACAGGCGCGCGGCGTTGAGCGGCTGCATCAGGTCGTGGCTGGCGGCGGCCAGGAACTGCGTCTTGGAGCGGTTCGCAGCCTCCGCCTCCGCCTTGGCCTCGCGCAGCGCGTCGTTGGCGAGCTTCAACTCGCGCGTGCGCTCGTCCACCCGGCGCTCCAGGCTTTCGTTCGCCTCGCGCAGCGCCTGCTCGGCCGCGACGCGGTCGGTGATGTCGGTATAGGTTGCGACGACGCCGGTGCCGGGCAGCGGGCGGGTCCGCACTTCGATCACCGTGCCGTCCGGGCGAATGCGCTGGTACATGTAGTCGCGGCCCGAGAGATAGCCCGCCACCCGCTCCGCATAGATCGTGTCGATGTCGCTCTCGTTGTCGCCGACGCCGTATTCGCCCTGGCTCGCCACGTGGCGGATGATGTCGCGGAGATTGGTGCCGACGCGGCCGAGATCGGGCGGCAGCGACTGCATCTCCATGAAACGCTGGTTGTGCGCGATCAGCCCGAGGTCGTTGTCGAACACGGCGATGCCCTGGGAGATGTTCTCCAGCGTCGATTGCAGCAGGGAGCGGTTGTACTTGATGGCGGCGGACGCGTCGTCGAGGAGGGACAGCGCCTCCTTCACGTTCATGCGGCTGCGCTCCAGCGACAGGGCCATCAGCAGGCGCGCCGAGGCCGCCCCGACGACACCGGCGAGCAAACGCTCGGTCTGGCGGATCAGGCCGACGTCGGCGGGGCGGTTGTCGGCGATCTCGTACCCCTCGTCCCGGGACAGGCGCGCGAAGACCTGCGAGACGCGGCGGTTTCCGACGAAGGGCGCGGCCAGCGTCTTCAGTTCCTCCACCGTGATCGTGCCGGCGGCGCGCCGCGCGGTGCTGCGCGTGTCCAGAGCGTGCACGAAGAGATGGGCCTGCGCCGTGTCGACCGCGCGCGGCCGGGCCATGAGGCTACCCGCCACGAAGGCGACGAGATTGGCGCCGAGACTCCAGATCACCCCATGCACGAAGGGCGAGCCCTCGACATCGAAGAGCAGCGACTGCGGCCTGAGCCACCCGATGCCGAACGGACCGTCGGCCAGAAGCGCCGCCGGCAGCAGCCCCGCGTCGACCAGCGTCGGCATCATCAGCGTGTAGGTCCAGAGCAGGAAGCCCACGAGGATGCCCGCCGTCGCGCCGGTGCGGTTGCCGCCCTCCCAATAGAGGCCGATGAGCAGGGCCGGCGCGAACTGGGCAACCGCCGCAAAGGACAGCAGGCCGATCGCGGCCAGCGCATAGCCCTGCCCCAGCCAGCGGTAATAGAGGAAGGCGCAGACCAGGAGACCGATGATCGCGAGACGGCGGATGGCGAGCAGCGTCTCCGACGGCCCGTCCGGATCGTTCGCG
>JAJLJT010000143.1:0-12215 GCA_033844555.1 Alphaproteobacteria bacterium
TGGGACAGCGCCCGCACCTTCCGCGGCTCGGACCTGCGCGGCGGCGCGAACGGCGCCCGGATCCGCCTCGCGCCTCAGAAGGACTGGGAGGGCAACGAGCCCGCGCGCCTCGCCCGCGTGCTGGGCGTGCTGGAGCCGATCGCGGCGGAGGCCGGCGCAAGCGTCGCCGACGTCATCGTGCTCGCCGGCAATGTCGGGGTCGAGCAGGCGGCGAAGGCTGCGGGCGTCGATGTCGCGGTGCCCTTCGCCCCCGGCCGGGGCGATGCCACCGACGAGATGACGGACGCTGAGTCCTTCGACGTGCTGGAGCCGATCCACGACGGCTACCGCAACTGGCTGAAGAAGGACTACGCGGTCACGCCGGAAGAGCTGATGCTCGACCGCACGCAGCTCATGGGGCTGACCGCCCCGGAAATGACGGCGCTGGTCGGCGGCATGCGCGTGCTCGGCGCCAACCACGGCGGCACCAAGCACGGCGTGTTCACCGACCGGGAAGGTGCGCTCACCACGGACTTCTTCGTCAACCTGACGGACATGGCCAACCGCTGGGTGCCGAAGGGCGGCAATCTCTACGAGATCGTCGACCGCAAGACGGGCAAGACGAAGTGGACCGCGACGCGCATCGACCTGGTCTTCGGGTCGAACTCCATCCTGCGCGCCTATGCGGAGGTCTATGCCCAGGACGACAGCAAGGAAAAGTTCGTCCATGACTTCGTGGCGGCCTGGACCAAGGTCATGAACGCCGACCGCTTCGACCTTGCCTGAGAGACGGCAGACCTCCCCGCACCCCGCGCGCCGGCGGTGCGGGGAGGCGCCCAAGCCGCTGGGCGTGCCCAATGCCCTGATATGCCCGCGACGCCTGTTGAGTACGTCACCCGCATTGGATAGCGTTTGCCGCACAGGGATGCCGCAACGCAAAGAAACACCATGCTTCTCACTGGATTCGAAGGTTATGGCGGCCGTGGACTGAACCCCGCCGCGGAAGTGGTGCGCGCGCTCGACGGGGAAACGGTCGCTGGCGTGCGCGTCACCGGCGCCATTCTGCCCGTCTCTTACGCGACGCTGAGAGACAATCTGACCGAACAGGTCCGCAGCCACCGGCCGAGGGGGGTCATCTGCCTCGGCCTCTGGCCGGGAGAACCGGTAATCCGGCTGGAACGCTTCGGCATGAACCTCAACGATTTCGAGATCCCCGACAACGCGGGCGCGGTGGAGCACGGCCCTATCGAGCCGGACGGCCCCGCGACCCGCGTGGCGACCCTGCCGGTGGAGGCGATCCAGAACCGGCTTCTCGCCGCCGACATTCCGGCGCGGGCATCGAGCACGGCGGGCAATTTCCTGTGCAACGCGACGCTCTATACCGCGCTCGGCATCGTGGAGCGGGAGGCGCCGGGAACGCCCTGCGGCTTCATCCACGTGCCCTATCTGCCGGCGCAGGTGGCGGAGATGATCGCAGGCATCCGGGACGAGCAGACGCTGGAACTGCACCAGCGCGCCGACCTCGCCTCCATGGCGCTGGAGACGACGGTCGCGGCGATCCGCATCGCCATCGAGACGACGCTGGAGGGGGCCGCGGCATGAGCGGGGACACGATCCTCGCGCTCGAATCCATCCGCAAGGCGTTCGGCGCGACCGTCACCGCGGACGGGGTCTCGCTCGACTTCCGGCGCGGCGAGTTCTTCACGCTGCTGGGGCCGTCGGGCTCTGGCAAGTCCACGATCCTGCGGATGATCGCGGGGCTTGAGCAGCCGGACGCGGGGCGCATCCTGCTCGACGGCGCCGACATCACGCGCACCCAGCCGTGGACGCGCGGTCTCGGCATGGTGTTCCAGCAATACGCGAACTTCCCGCACATGACGGTGGCGGAGAACGTGGCCTACGGCCTGCGCCGCACGGGGATGTCGAAGGCGGAGGTCGCCGCGCGCGTCGACGACCTGCTGACGCTCGTCGGTCTCTCGGGCTTCCAGGGGCGCCGCGTGACGCAGCTTTCGGGCGGCGAGCAGCAGCGCGTCGCCATCGCCCGCGCGCTCGCGCCCAAGCCGAAGATCCTGCTGCTGGACGAGCCGCTCTCGGCGCTCGACGAAAAGATCCGGCGCGAGATGCAGGACGAGTTGCGCCGCATCCAGCAGGCGACCGGCACCACCTTCATCTATGTGACGCACGACCAGGAAGAGGCGCTCACCATGAGCGACCGCATCGCCGTGCTGAACAAGGGCCAGTGCGTGCAGTGCGACGCGCCGGAGAAGATCTTCCGCCGCCCGCGCACCCGCTTCGTCGCCCGCTTCTTCCGCGGCTGCAACGTGCTGGAAGGCCGCCACGAGGTCGCCGACGGTCGCTCCGCCGTGACGCTGGCCGGCGCGCGCGTCGTGCTGGGCGAGCGGTTCGCCGCGCCGGAGGGGGCGGCGGGACTCGCGATCCGCGGGGAGAACATCCACCTCGGCCCGGATGCCGAGGGGCGGGACCTCGTGCTCGACGCGACGCTCGCCGGCGCGGTCTATCGCGGGCTCTACACCGACTACCGGCTGACGCTGTCCGACGGGCAGGAGATGTCGGCCATGACGGGCCGCGCCCATGCCGCGAAACCGGGCGAGGCAGTGCGCATCGGCGTCGATGCCGCGAACATCGTGCCGCTGGAGGAAGACTAGCCCCGGTTGCGCCCGGCGCGCATGTCCATCACCGCGAGCGCGCCGATCAGCAGAAGCGTCGCCACGATCAGCACCGTCATCAGCGCATAGAGGTTGGGCGACAGGCCGACCTGCTGGTACTGCGACCAGAGATAGGTCTGCACCGTGTTGCGGCCGCCCTGCACGACCGAGGTTCGGATCGTCTCGTTGAACGACAGGATCAGCGAGAAGACGGCCGCGCCCAGGATGCCCGGGTGGATCTGCGGCAGTTCCACCTCGAAGAAGGCCTGCAGCCGGTTCGCCCCCGACATGTAGGCCGCCTCGCGGTACACGGGGTCGAAGTTCGCCATCACCGTCAGGATGATGAGGAAGGCGAAGGGCAGCGCCCAGATCACCTGCACCGCCGTGATGGTCAGCAGCGACGGCTGGATGCCCAGCGTCTGGAAGAACAGCGCCGTCGCCACACCCATCGAGATGCCGGGCACGAACAGCGGGATCAGCAGCACGCCGAGCACGAGCTTGGGGATGCGCCAGACCCGCACCGCCTCCGCCGCGAGCAGAGCGAGCAGGGGCGAGATCAGCGCGACGAGCAGCCCCACCGTCAGCGAGATGCGCCCCGCCGCGACGAGGCGCTGGTCGGTCAGGATCGCCGCGTAATTGACGAACAGGCCTTTCTCGCCGCCCGCGCCTTCGAACGAATTGACCGCAGGCGGGATCAGCGGGGCGTAGAGGAAGACCAGCACCAGGGCCACGAAGCCCCAGGCCGCCCACAGGCCGATGCGCGAAAGCGTCGTGGTCTGCATCAGCGCCCCATGATCTTGCCGAGGAAGAGGCGGATGTCGAACATCCGCGACCATGCGATCAGAAGCGCAAGCATCAGCAGCGTCGAGACCGACGAGATCGCCGCCGCGAGCGGGTAGTGCAGGACGTTGAGCGCGCTCTGGATCGCGTTGCCGAGAAGCTGGTAGCCCGTGCCGCCGAGGATCAGCGAGACCGCGACCTCCCCGAACGCGCCGACGAAGCCGAAGATCGCCGCCGCGATCACGCCCGGCAGCGACAGGGGCAGGACGATCTTGCGGAAGGTCGTGAAGGGTCCCTCGCCGAGCATCCAGCTCGCCTCCACCAGCCGGTGGTCGATGCCCGACAGCGACAGCCAGATCGGGAACACCATGAAGGGCATGTAGGCGGTCACGAGGCCGAGGTAGACCGCAAAATCGGAATAGAGCAGCCAGTCAAGCGGTGCGTCTGCGATCCCCCAGGAGACGAGCGCGCTGTTGACCAGCCCGTTGCGCGACAGGAGATCCGACCAGGCGAAGGTGCGCACGACATAGTTCACCAGGAACGGCACCGCGAAGAGGAAGAGCACCGGGCGCACCAGCGCCTCGCGCACCCGCGTCGCCACCAGATAGGCGATGGGATAGGCGATCAGCAGCATGATGACGGTCGCGCTGACCGCCACCCAGAGGCTGCGCAGCAGAACCTCCAGCCGGACGCCCGAGAAGAAGGCGGCATAATTCGCGGCGCTGAAGGCGGGCCGCATGCTGAAGCCCGTCTTCTCCCAGAAGCTGATGACGAGCGTGATCGCCAGCGGCCCCAGGATCAGCGCGAAGAGCGCCGCGAGCGGCAGTCCGAGGACCGCCGCCCGCGCCAGTGTTTCAGTCCATCTGCGAGGCATGCGAGGGTCAGGCAGCCTTGAAGCGCTGCCATTCCTCCTCGTAGACGTCGACGTGGGTCGGCCAGCGGTTCTGCCAGGTGCCGCCCTTCTCGAACTTCGCCTTCACGCCGTCGGTGATCTCGGCGACGCGGGCGGCTTCCTCGGCCGAGAACTCGTCCGGGTGGGCCTTCGCATACTCGGCCGCGAGCGGGTTCGTCATGTAGCCGCGCATCAGCGTGATCTTCGCGCCGTACCAGCCGCCCAGCATGAAGTCGAGAAGCTTGTAGGTGGCGTCGAGGTCGGCCTCGCTCATGTTCGGGTTGTTGACGATGTAGGCGGCCATCGCCCACAGCAGGTAGCCTTCCTTCGGCGCGGCATACTTCGCGTTGGTGCCCTGCGACTTCGCCACGAAGACCATGGGCTCCCAGCAGTCCATGACGTGGACTTCCTTGGAGGTCAGCAGGTTCACCGCCTGCTCGAAGCTCGACCAGATGACGCGGAATTGCCCCGCGCGCTTCTTCTCGATCATGAAGTCGATGACCGTCTTGACCTCTTCCGGCGTCATGTCGGCGGGGTCGGCAATCTTCGCCTGGCCCGTCGCGTTGAGGAACAGCGCCGTCTTCTGCCCGGCGGTGGTGTAGTTGTCCTCCAGCGCGACGAAGCCCTTGAACTTCGGATCGAACAGCGCGCCGTAGGAGTCGAGCTCGCCCGTCTCGTCCGGCAGATAGGCGAAGGAATCGCCCTGCAGGACCGTCGGCACACCGTAGAAATCGTCGCCGTAGCCGATGAAGTCGAAGCCCGGCGTGCCCTTGGCGAGATAGTCCGTGATGTAGGCGTCCTTGCCCCAGTTCGGCATGCGCGAGGGGTCGAGCTTGCGGATGAGGTTGTTCTCGACCAGCGGTTCCTGCATGCCGCCGACGATGTTGACGATGTGGAAGTTCGACATGCCGCCGCCGGCGAGCAGCTGGTTCACGACGGCCGACGGCGCGTTGCCCATCGACACGACATTGACCGAATTGCCGGTCGCGTTCGTGAACTTCGACCAGTCGCCCGTGTCGCCGACGCCGATGTCGGCAAGGGTCAGATTGCTGGCCGCGAACGCCTGGCGGGCGAACCCCGGCATGCCGGCCAGCGCCGCACCGGCCGCACCCAGTTGCAGCGCCTGGCGCCGCGTGATCGTGGAAAACCTGTCCGTGCTCATGATGTTGCTCCCTGCTGTCTGTCGCCTCTTGCCCGGGCGCTCCTCCCTCGACGGCAGTCACCTTACGTCCCGCGGCCCCTGCCGGACAAGGCGTCTGCCTCGTCGCGCATGCAATGTCAGGCATGCATGCCGCCGGGTGCCGCTGTCAGGGCCGGGGTGACAGTCTTGCTTTACACCCCCCGATGCACGCTGAGGGCTGATATGGTTAACGTTTTCGTGCGAACGCAAAGGCATGACACCAAGAAATCGCGCAACTGCGTCAGGGCCTTTTACAGAAAAACGGGCATTTCTGGCGATACGAGATGCCAAATTGCGATGCCGAGAAAAGGCCCGAAGAAACTGCCAACAATTAAAGATGGTTAACAGAGCGGCATGTTCCATGCATTGGCCCCGAAGGAGCATTCGCGCAACACTTGATTTGATGAGGGGGTGTGCCATGAACATGTTGCAAGCGCGGCCAAGGCGTCTTCTGACCGCGGCAGCGATTGCCGCCGCGGCTGTTCTGGGTACTCAAGCTGCATCTGCGGCGCCCGTGACGCTGACCGTCGACGGCGCCTACGAGATCTTCGGCTTCTCGGGGCTAGGGGCGATCACCAGCCCGGCGGACGGTTACCAGGTGACCGTGGGCGCGGGCGGCGCGCTGATCGACGTGGTGGACTGCTGCATCGTCGGAGACGAATTCGACGTCACCTTCGATGACGGCGCATCGCCCTTCACGCTGTCGTCGAGCGCAATCAACCCGGCGGACGATGGCGTGAACACCGGCGCCATCACGATGCCCGATGCCCTCGCCGACGGCCGCCTGAGCAGTCTTGTCGGCGTCTATCTGTCGCCCGGCCTCTGGGACATCGATATTGTTCTGACCCGGGTGGCCGCCGGCACCTCGTTTGGCGACGGCTTCATCCAGGCGCGCTCGGCGGCGGTGTCCGAACCGGCGCTGCTGGCGCTGTTCGGCCTCGGCCTGCTCGGCATCGGCGTGGCGGCCCAGCGCCGCCGGGGCGACTGAGCCCACGGCCATGCATTCATCCGGCGGGACGCGGGGTCTCCCTGCGCCCCGCCGGATAGGTGCGCGATGAGTGCTGCGCAGCCTTATCTCCTTGCCCTGCTGGCGGCGCTTTCGGGCGTTGCGGCGGGATGGCTGCATTTCCGCAGCCTCATGCCCGTGACCGAACGCATTCTGGCACGGGATTGGCGGGCGGTCGGGCTACAAGCAGCCCGCCTCATTCTGCTCGCGGGATTCCTCCTGCTGTGCGCGCAAGCCGGCACGGCCGTTCTGCTCTCTGCGGCAACGGGCGTCTTCGCCGGACGTGCGCTGGTGCTCCGTCGGGTCGGGCAAACGTCCCATTGAGCGGACGGGCAGGCATGGCACGCGCCGCTCAGAGCCGGCGCCCGATCACAAGGCCGGCGACCGCGGCCGCGACCAGAAGCGGGACCTGCACCTTGTTTGGCTCCGTCCTCTCAGGCGTGCTGTCGGCCATGGCTTTCGACAGCGCAGCCAATTCCTCGCCAGGCGATGGCCGACTGCGCGCGGCCAGACGGATCGCCAGCAGGATCACCGCAGAACCGGCAGCCAGAAGTCCGGCGATCGCCAGCGCGGCCTGCCACGGCTCCAGCGGCCCGGCGGAGAGCCACAGATAGAGTGCCAGGAGGCAGAAGACGAACGCCCCCGCGAGGAGCCCGATTGCGAGCAACCCGGCAGCGAGCGTCCGCATACGCTCTCGGAGGCGCCTGACCCCGACGCCTGCCGCGGCACTGACGAACTGTCCCAGCATCGCCGGCCTCGCTAGCGTCGCGTCCACGATCCGATGAGGACACCCGCCAGAAGCGCGAGGACGGCAGACTGGAAGGGCTTTTCCTTGATGTAGTCTTCGACCGACCCGGCTACCTGTCGCGTCCGCGCCGACACCTGCTCGGCCGACTGCTTCGAGCGGTCGAGCAGCTTCTGCGCCTCGTCGAGCGCGGCCTTCCGGGCGTCTGCGCTCTTGCCTTCCGCCACCTGGGTCAGCAGCGATGCGAGGGTCGAGATGTCTTCCTGGATCGTGCGGATCTGGGTCTCGATCTCCGCGCCGCCCGGACCGGATTTGCGTGAGGTCGCCATGTCTTGCTCCACAACCGAGAGATTTCCGAAAATGCCGCCGCGCCGCGCGCCCGGCGTCCGGCATGCGCTCCCTGAGCGCCTGCCCGAAGTGCCTGGGCGCTGCCGCCTGGCCTGGCATCAACGCCGCCCGGCGCCGCAGGGTTCCCTGCCTCCAAGGAGCATCGCGGGCACGCGGACGCGGCCGGGATGAACCTTTCGGCCCGGCGCGCGTTTACCCTTCCGAACCAGAACACACCGATCGGGCTTCGCCGTCCGGCGAATGGCCGCATTGTGGCAAAGGAGGGTGCATGACAGAAAAGAACCCGGACAAGGGCTATATCGCGATCCTGGGCTGGAGCCTGAACGCGATCGACGCGATCGACCGTTTCGACCGCCGCTATGTGGTGGTGGCGCCGCCCTGGGCGGAGGAGTATGCCCGCGCGAACGGCATTCCGTTCATCCCCTGGGATTTCGACCGGCTGAACGAAAGGTCGCACGAAATCGCCCAGACGCTGAAGGAAGAGGGGTGCGACGTGGCCATCCCGCTCTACGAGGAAACAGTGGAGTGGGCCGGCGCGATCAATTCGGTCCTGCTCGACAATCCTCGGCTGCTCGCCCAGTCCATGCTGTTCCGCGACAAGTCCCTGATGAAGCGCCGGGCCCAGTTGAGCGGCATCCGGGTCGGCATCTTCGAGGAAGCCGACAGCCGCGCCGACGTGGTCCGCTTCCTCAAGCGCGTGAACCAGACGCTGCTGAAGCTCGACGGCGACCCGAACGACCCGATCCATTTCAAGGCGTTCGACAAGGCAGGCTGCCTCGGCCACCGCATCATCAGGACCGTGGACGATGTCGAATCGATCTCCGACGACGAGTTTCCCGCCCTGCTCGAAAGCCATCTCGACGGCTGGGAGTTCGCGGTGGAAGCGTGGATCAAGGACCGCAAGATCCAGTTTCTCAACATCTCGGAGTATGTGACCCTCGGCTATTCCGTCTTCGTGCCCGCCACGCCCGAACTGGAGAGCTGGCGCGGCAAGATCACCAGAGAAATCGAAAAGCTCATCGAGGCGTTCGATATTGATTTTGGATTCATTCACCCCGAGTACTTTGTGACGTCGGACGGCACGATGTACTTCGGCGAGGTGGCGTATCGGCCGCCCGGATTCAACGCGCTGGAACTGATCGAGCGGGCATATGGCTTCAACGGGTACCAGGGCATCGTGCTGGCCTTCGATCCCAAGACCACGCAGGAGGAGATGGATGCCTTCTTCCCCACGCCGGTCAAGGACGCAAAGGGGCACGCGGGGTGTTTCGGCGCCTACCCGCGCCGGCGCGTGGTCAGCGAGATGCAGATCCCCGAAGAGACGCAGGACGATCCCTATTTCGAGTTTCACGAGCTTGCCCAGCCGCTCGAGCAGAAGGTCACCAAGCGCAGCGCGTTCGGGACGCATTGGGGGCTCGTCTACTTCTTCGGCGAGGATCCGTACCGGATGCGCGACCTGCTCAAGGTCCAGGAAGACCTCGACTTCTACGTGTGAGTTCGTAACGGTGGCGCGATCATGAGCGAGCAGGACAGCGCACGGCTGGATCAGTTACGGGCCACGATGGAGGTTGCCCTGTCGCGGCTCGAAGCCGCCCGGCCGTTCGCGAAGCACCGCTTCCAGCAAGCGGTGCTGGACGTCGCCTACCGGATGCTGACCCTGCCGGACGGCCCGGATGCCCTCTACGCACTCGCGCCACGGCTCGACGCCGCCGGGCTGTTCGCCGGCTCGGACTGGGACGCGCCAGCCACCCTGCAGCCGCGGATCGTCAAGCACACGCTGCAATCGGAGCATGCCGCGACAGTCATGCTGGAGGTCGCAAGCCTGCTGCGGATGCTGGCGGTCGCCCGCGGAGACGCGGAACACGCGGGCATCCAGGCAGACCATGCCCGGCATTTCCTGACGCAGGTCCTCGCCCTGAACCTCGACCGGTTCTTCGGACAGACCGACGAGGCCGCGCGGAGCCGCGACAGCGTGCGCGAGGCGTCGCTCGACCGCCTGTTCCGCTATCTGGCCGCCCATATCGGCTTCCAGGACGTTCTGGGCCTGCTGGTCGCCGAGATCTGGCGCATCCTCGGCCAGCGCCCGGTGCAGGTGGGTCTCGTCAAGGACATGATCGCCCAGATCGCCGTCAGTGCGCTCGAGCGCGGCAACGAGCTTGGCGAGGCGCGGCTGGGCGCCGACCGGCTCGTCTCGGCGCTGTTCGCACCGACGGCGGGCTGCCGGGAAGACCCGGGGCTCGAGACCTACCGCGCGCGGCTTGGCGCCATGGACGACACCGCGCTGCGGCACGAGGCGCAGGGCTTTGCCCGCGCCATGCACGACACGGGGCTCGTGTCGGACTACCACGCGGACTTCCTGCGCTGGGCGGTCGAGCAGGGGAATGGCGCGCTTGTCCCCGACGCGCTCGGGCTGGGATCGACGGGGCTGGAATGCTGGCGGCAGTACGGCGCGCTGGTCGAGGGCCTGATCGCCGAGGCGGTGACCCCCTGGACCGCCCAGTCCGTCTACGGCCTCGCCATGCTGCTCGAGCGCGGCATCCTGCATCACGCCCCGATCGCGCCTGCCCTGCAGCGCCAGATGGCGCTGAAACTCTGCCCGGCCGCGTGCGCGCACCTGCAGGCGGCTTTCGGCGGTCAGGTCGCCCCGGAAACCTTCCTGCTGGCCGGCGTCCTGCAGGTTCTCGGACAGCCGCTCGGCGTCGGCCAGGGAGCCAATCCGTCCTGCCAATCGGCGCGCGCGCTGTCCATGTGGGCGCTGAACGCGCCGGACTATCTGCTGCACCTCGTCGCCCAGGCCGCGACGTACGACACCTTGCAGATGCATTTCGAGGGGCACCCGATCGACTCGGCGGACCTGCCGGCGGGGCTGGTTTCGGGCGCGCCGCTCGACGCCGACGCGGTCTCCGTGATCCTCGTCCCCCACCTCGACCGGATCTATGCGGAGATGGGGCGACGGTGCGCCGACCGCGGCGACGATCCGCACCGCTGGATCAATCCGGAGTTCCACGGCTGGTGGGTCGGCCGGGAATGCCTTGTCATCGTCGATGTGCCCTCGGGCGGACTGGCGGACGTGCACGGCTTCGTCCGGCGCTTCTACCGGACCTATCACCCCGAGTACAACGGGCAGGAGCCCGTCATTCATCCGCAGCCGGCGGGGATCGCGGTCACGGACGCCTCTGCCCGCTTCGTCGGGTGGCACGCGATCTCGATCCTGCGCGTCGCGGAAGATCAGACGGGCGTGATGCGCGTCTATTTCTACAACCCGAACAACGACAGCGGGCAGGACTGGGGCGCGGGCCTGGTCGTCTCGACGCAAGGCAGGGGCGAGCGACATGGCGAGGCCTCGCTGCCCTTCCCGGACTTCGCCGCCAGGCTCTATCTCTTTCACTACGACCCGGTCCTGCGGACGCAAAGCCGGAAGGAGCCGCCGCCGCAAGCGGTCGCCGGGGTCGTCGACGCCATCAGGTCGAGCTGGGCCGCCGGGCGTCCGGACGTGGACGAGGAGGTCCTGCGCGCCGCGGCCGCGCCCGCATCGCCTTGACCGCGTCGCCGTGACCGGGTCGCCGTGACCGCTCGCAGCCGCAGCGGACGCCCGCAGCCATAAGGCTTCTGTCTTGTCCCCTTCTGTGTTCTCCTTAGTGAAAACCGGATCGGGGAGTCCATGGGATGTTTCGAAAACTCTGCCACGCCCTCGCCTTGCCGCTCGCATTGCTCATGCTCGTCGTCCTGGGCCCGCTCACCGCGGCGCAGGCGGCCATGGTCTCGACCGAGTCGCTCGTCGCCGGCCCGCAAGCGGCGCAGGACCGCGAGCGGGTGATCGCACTGCTCGAACGTGAGGAGGTGCGGGCCGAGCTTGTCACGCTGGGCGTCGACCCCGGTGTCGCGCTCGAGCGGGTGCGGGCCCTGTCGGACGCCGAGATTTCGCAGATCGCCGGGCGCCTGGACGAAATGGAGGCCGGCCAGGGCCTGGGACCCGTCATCGGTGCGGCCGTGCTCATCTTCCTCGTGCTGCTGGTGACCGACATCTTGTGCCTGACGAACGTCTTCAGCTTCACGAGATGCTCTCGATAAGGTGGAGGCGGTCCTCCTTCGGCTCCGCCCGGCGGGCGCTCTGCGGGTGCCTGCTGCTTGCACTCGCCGCCTGCAGCGCGCCGCAGAGCGTGGCACTGCTCGACGCACCGGGTGATCTTCCGCCCCGCGTCGCACTGGAGCGCGTGCCCTTCTTCCCCCAGGAAGACTACTACTGCGGACCGGCGGCCCTTGCCATGGCGCTGGTCTGGGCGGGCGAGGACACGACCCCTGAGGCGCTGGTGCCCGAGGTCTATACCCCCGGACGCGAGGGCACGCTCCGCACGGACATCGTGGCCGCCGCCCGCCGTCATGGCCGCGTCGCGGTGCCCGTCGGAAGCCTCAGAGACCTGCTCGGGGAAGTTGCCGCAGGCCATCCCGTCATCGTGTTCCAGAACCTCGGGATCGGTCTTGCGCCGCAATGGCATTTCGCGGTTGCGGTCGGCTACGACCTGCCGGCGCGCGAGATCCTGCTGCACACCGGCCTGGAGGCAGGCGCGCGGCGCGACCTCGACACCTTCGAGCGCACCTGGGCCCGCGGCGATCACTGG